>CALXKG010000211.1 GCA_944388825.1 uncultured Clostridia bacterium
CCGCTATTACGGCTGGTTCTGGGATTATGACGACGGAATGGGATGGGTAGATGAGGTGTAAGAAAATGACAAAGAAAAAAGCGATCAAGGTGTTCATTGTCCTGCTGGTAATCCTGGGCGTCCTGGCCTTTCTGCCCCTTCCCATCCCTCGCATCCAGACGATGACCGGGACCTGTCTACGCCACGGTGAAACGGCAGAGGTAAAGCTGTATGCGCTTGAACTTCGCTACCTTTTCCGTGACCCGGAACTTCGCCTGCTGGGGCTCCCCGGTTTTTTACCCTCGGGGAACGGCTTCCGGGTACAAATAGACGGCGGTGAGGAGGAGCGGTTTAAGCTGCCGGGCGGCGACGGGCCGAAGCTAAGCGACTATCCGGTGATTCTGGAGGATTCCCAGTCAGACCCGGGCCAGTTCCGCGACTTCGACGTTTACCAGCCTACAGCTGCCGGCTGGAACGGGTACCATATCATCGCCGACGCGGGGTTTGACCGCTGGGTGATGGAACAGCGTCTTTCCCCCGAACCAGCCGGGGAACCCCACCTCTTTGTCCTCTCAAAGGACGGGGACACCGAAGCGGTTCGCCGGGAGATGGCCGCCGTTATTGAAGTGCTGGAAAGATAGAAAAAGAGCAGGTAAGTTTCGGCTTACCTGCTCTTTGCTTATCCCCCGATCAGCGTATCCGCCAGCTCCAGCGCCCGCAGCGTGATCGCGTCCATATTGTAATACTTGTACTCCGCAAGCCGTCCCAGCAGGTACAGCCCCTTATACCGCCCGGCCAGCGCCTTGTATTTCTCGTAGAGGGCGTTGTTCTCCGGGTTGATGACCGCGTAGTAGGGGATTTCGCCCGCGGCTCCGGTGTAGGCCCGCGAATACTCCTTGACGGTCGTCGTCCGCGGCAGTTTTTGACCGAGAAAGTACTTAAACTCGGTAATGCGGGTGTAGTCCTCGCTGACGGTATAGTTGACGGTCGCGCAGGGCTGGAAGTACTCTTTGTCCCAGGTTTCAAATTTGAAGTCCAGCGTCCGGTAGGGGAGGCGGCCGTACTTCAGCCCGAACAGCTCGTCCACCGCGCCGGTATAGACCACCTTCCCGCCAAACGGCTCTCCGTCCAGCGTGACCGTCCCGTCCTCCCGGAAGGCGACCCGGCTCTCGGCCGGGCAGTTTAAGACCACCTCTAGCCCCGGATGGGCGAGCATCTTTTCAAAGAGGGCGGTGTATCCTTCCGCCGGGATGCCCTGGTAGGGGTCCTGGAAATACCGGTCGTCCCTCGAGAGGAAAACCGGCACCCGGGCGATGGTCGCGGGGTCGATCGCCTCCGGCGGCGTGCCCCACTGCTTGACGGTATAATGGACGAAGACGTGCTCATAGACATAGCCGGCGAGCGCCTGGATCTCCGGATCCGCGTCCTCCCGGAGCTTCAGGATGGAGACTTTGGTTTCGGCGCCGTACTTGGCGACCAGCTTTTCTTCCAGTTCCGCCCCTTTTTCCTCCCCGAACGCCACCCGCAGCGAGGTGAGGTTGAAGGGCACCGGGAATACCCCCCCCTCCGGAGTATACCGCGCCAAAACCCGGTGCTGGTAATCCCGCCAGCCGGTGAACCGGGAAAGGTAGCCGTAGACCCGCTTACTCCCGGTGTGGAAAATGTGGGGCCCGTACTGGTGGATCATGACGCCCGCCCCGTCCAGCCGGTCATAGGCGTTGCCGCCGATGTGGGGGCGGGCCTCTAAGAGCAGCACCTTCTCCCCGCCCCGTTCCGCCAGTTCCCTCGCGATGGTGGCGCCGGCAAAACCCGCGCCGATGACAATGGTATCGTACATAATGACCTTCCTTTGCGGCCGGCAATCCCGGCGTTTTCTCCCCTCCGGGCAGTTCTCTTTCTCCCTTTATTATACCGGAAAAAGAGGGGAATGGGAAGGGGATGGCGGGGAAATATATGGAATTTTATTTTTGCCGGATCTGCCGCATACAAATGGTAAAGATACCGCCGGTATTGGAAACCTGCATGAAAAAAAAGCGGAATCTGCCGGAAGCCCGGTGAAAGGGCGCAAATTTACATTTCCCGCCTTGACAACCGGCAAAGAGCGTGTATAATTAGAAATTAATGAAACAGGGGATTTAGTTTTTGACACCGTTTTGTAACGATTGGACGACAGGGCGGCCGCCGCCCGGAAATGGAAAGACCTCTATGAAACTGCTGACTTTTACCGTGCCCTGCTACAATTCGGCGGGGTATATGCGCAAATGTATCGACAGCCTTTTAAAGGGCGGGGATGAGGTGGAGATCCTCATCATCGACGACGGCTCGAAGGACGGGACCGGCGCGATCGCCGACCGGTATGCGCGCGATTACCCCGGGATCTGCAAAGCCATCCATCAGGAAAACGGCGGCCACGGCGAGGGGATCAACCAGGGGCTCCGGCACGCGTCCGGCAAATTCTTCAAGGTCGTCGATTCGGACGACTGGGTGGACGAGTCGGCTCTGCGCCGCGTCCTTTCGGCGATACGCGGGATGGAGGGGAAGGAGGCGGCCGACCTCATTGTCTGCAACTACGTCTATGAGTATATGGACGGTTCCCCTTCCCAGCCGATCTGCTACCGGAAGGTCTTCCCGGACGGGAAGCTGGTTTCCTGGGGCGAGACAAAGCCCTTCGGCCCGTCGGAATACCTGACCCTCCATTCGGCCATCTTCCGCACGGAAATTCTCCACCGCTGCGGGCGGGTGCTGCCCAAACACATCTTCTATGAGGATAACCTCTTTGTCTACGACCCGCTGCCGCTGACCCGGAAGATCCTCTACCTCGACGCCGACTTCTACCGCTACCAGATCGGCCGGCCGGGGCAGTCGGTCAACGAATCGACGATGGTGAAGCGCTGGAGCCACCAGATGCTGGTGACCAAGGAGATCTTCAAAGCCCACGACCTGGAGGCGCTGAAAAAGGAAAACCCGAAGCTCGCCCGGTATATGAACCACGAGCTGGCGCTGATGATGACGATCGCCACCGTTTTCACCCGCTTAAACTATACCGATGAGGCGGAAGGCGAATTTAAAAAGCTCTGGGCGGAGGCCCGTGCGCTCTATCCCAAAACCGCGAGGCGGATGCGCTGGCGGTCGATCGCGTTTTTTGTCTGCTTTCCGGGGAAGGCGGGGCGGAAGCTGTCCATCTTCTTTTACCGGTTTGCCCATAAAGTCGTCGCGTTCAATTAAGCTGTCGAGAGGAGATTCTTACATATGCGGAAGGTTCGGCTCTGGATCGAATCCCATAACTACTGTCTGGTTTTGCTCTACTTTTTCTTCTATCTGGCGGTGTTTACGCTGGAGGAAGAGTTTGTCCGGCCGGTCTTCACGATCCACTGCCCGCTGGACGATCTGATCCCGTTTAACTCGATGTTTGTCATCCCTTATTTCGGGTGGTTTATCCTGGTGCCGTCGGTCATCGGCTACTTCATGTTTAAGAGCAAGGACGAATTTTTAGACCTCTGCTTCATGCTCTTCACCGGCATGACCATCTGCCTTGCGATCTACGCCGTCTTCCCCAACGGCATCAACCTGCGGGAGATGGTGACCGGGCACGATATCTGCTCCCGGATCGTCGTCCTGCTGCGGCAGATGGACACCGCGACCAATGTCTGCCCGTCGATCCACGTCTTTGCGACGCTGGGGATCATGACGGCGGTGCTGCGGTCGCCGCTGTTTGCGCGCAAGCGGCTGTTAAAGGCGTTTATCGTCCTGCTGTCGGTGCTGATCTGTATGTCGACCGTTTTCCTGAAGCAGCATTCGGTGGTGGACGTCTTCTGCGGGATCGCGCTCACCTTTATCATGTACCACCTGACCTATAACTGCAACTGGCGGCGCCGGGCGGTCAAGACGCCGATCCGGGCGATCCTGTGACGCGGGGATCAGGGCCCCGGAATATTGTAAAAAACACACCCAAAGCCTCTGCCGTCCAAGCGGAGGCTTTCTCTATGAAAGGAGCCGCCCATGCTGCTGGTATCGAATATTGTGACCCCCTTAGGCGCCGGGGAAGAGGCGGCGGTCGAAAAGGCGCTTTCCGCCCTCCGGCTGAAAAGGGGCGGGGTGCGGGAATGCTACGTCTCCAAAACCTCGGTCGACGCCAGGCGCCGGGGGGAGATCCACATCGTGTCGACCGTCGCGGTGCGGTTAAAGGGGGATGAAGCGGCTTTTGCCGCCCGCTATACCGGCAAGGCCCGCCTGCAGTATAAGCCGGAGCCGGATTTTTCGGTCCCCCACGGGGAAAAGCCCTGCCGGACGCCGGTCTATATCGCCGGGTTTGGTCCGGCAGGGATCTTCGCCGCCGGCCTGCTGGCGAGGGAGGGGTACCGGGTGACCGTCCTGGAACGGGGGTACCCGATGGAAAAACGAGTCGGCGCGGTCGAGGGGTTCTGGGCCGGGAAAGGGCTGGATACCCGCTCCAACGTCCAGTTCGGCGAGGGCGGGGCCGGGACCTTTTCGGACGGCAAGCTGACCACCCGGATCGGCGACCCCCTCTGCCAGTATGTGCTGGAGCAGTTTTCCCGCCACGGCGCGCCGCCGGAGACCCTCCGCCGGGCCAAGCCCCATATCGGCACCGACCTGCTCCGCGGGGTCGTCCGGTCGATGCGGGAAGAGATCCTCGCCCGGGGCGGGGAGGTGCGGTTTGAAAGCCAGCTGACCGGCATCCGGATCGAAAACGGTCGCCTTTCCGCCATCCGGGTAAATGGGGCGTGGGAGGCGGCGGAGCGGCTCATCTGCGCCGCCGGGCATTCCGCCCGGGACACCTTCCGGATGCTGCTGGAGGCGGGTCTCCCGGCCGAGCCGAAGCCTTTTTCGGTCGGCGTCCGAGTGGAACAGCTGCAATCGGTCATCGACCGGGGGCTTTATGGCGAATTCGCCGGGCATCCGGCCCTCCCGCCCGGGGAGTACCAGCTCTCGCTGCGGGAAGGGGGAAGGGCGGTCTACACCTTCTGTATGTGCCCCGGGGGGCTGGTCGTCCCGGCGGCGTCGGAAGAGGGGGGCGTCGTCACCAACGGGATGAGCGAGTATAAGCGGGACCGGGCAAACGCCAACGCCGCCCTCGCCGTTTCGGTCGGGCCGGAGGACTTCGGCGGCCATCCGCTGGACGGGATGCGGTTCCAGCGGGAGCTGGAGCGCCGGGCTTTTCTGGCGGGCGGCGGGGACTACCGCGCCCCGGCCGCGACGGCGGACGCCTTCCTGGAAGGGAAGGCGGGACTGCATATGGGTAAGGTCGCGCCCTCCTATGCCCTCGGGGTGACGGCGGCGGACTTTGATCAGCTGCTGCCGGGGTTTGTCAGCGGGATGCTCCGGAAGGGGCTTGCCGCTTTTGGGAAAAAGCTGCCGGGGTTTGCCGCGCCGGATACGGTGCTGACCGGCGTCGAGACCCGCACCTCTTCCCCCATCCGGATCCTGCGGGACGAAAGCTACCAGTCCCCCGCCGCCCGGGGCTTTTACCCCTGCGGGGAAGGGGCGGGCTATGCCGGCGGGATCATGAGCGCTGCGGTAGACGGCCTGCGGGCCGCGGCCGCCATCATCGCCGAATATGCGGAGTAAGCGGCTGAAAGCGGGCCTGCTGGCCCTGCTGCTCCTCATGGCCTGCTGCTTTACTGGCTGCCTGTCGGCCGAAAACGAGGCGGTCCTGGCCCCCGGCGCGCTGCCGGAAAACCTAGACCCGCAGCTCTGCGAAGGGGAATGGGCGGCTTTCGCCGTCCGGCACCTGTTCGAAGGGCTGACCGTCCAGACGGCGGACGGCGTCGCGCCGGGGGCGGCGGAAAGCTGGGAGATCTCGCCCGACCGGAAGACCTATACCTTTACCCTGCGGGCGGACGCCAGCTGGTGGGACGGGGAACCGGTGGAGGCGGAGGACTTTGTCTTCGCGTTCGAGCGGCTGTTTGACCCGTCGACCGGGAGCGCCGCGGCGGAAGATTACCGCGCGGTTTCCGGCGGGGCGGAGCGGCTGGCCGGGGAAGATGTCCCGCTGGGGGTGGAGGCGGATGGGGATACGGTCGTCTTTACCCTCGCCGAGCCGGACGGGGAATTCCTGGCGCTCTTATCGCTGCCGGCGGCATCCCCCTGCCGGGAAGATTTTTTCCGTTCCACCTACGGCCGGTACGGGCTGTCGATCGACCATATCATGGGCAACGGGCAGTTTGCCCTCTCCACCTGGGACGGGTAACTGATCCGGATGCGGGGCCGGGGGGACGCGGAAGGGACGGTCGTCCGGATGCAGCCGGGAGCGGAGGAAAACGTCTATTGGGAAGAGGCGGAAGCGGGGGAGCTGGAATGGACCTACGGGCTCCTTTTCAACCAGTCCCGGCCGCTCTTCCGTTCGGAAGAGGTCCGCGCCGCCCTTGCCGCCGACCTGCCGGAGGGGCTGAAACGGCCTGCCGCCGCCCTTTCCCCCGGGCTGCGGGAGGGGCTGGGGAAAGCGACCCTCCCGGGAAATGAAACGGACGCCGCCCGCTACCGGCGGGGGGCGTCCGGGAAGGAGACGGAAGGGCTTTCGGTCCTCCTGCCGGAAAATGAGGAGATCCGCGCCCTCTTTTCGGATGCGGCCCAGGTCTGGCAGCGGGATTTCGGGCTTTATCTCGCGGTCGAGGTGCTGCCGGAACGGGAACTGCTGGCGCGGGTGGAAGCGGGGGAATACGACTGCGCGGTGCTGGCGCTGCCGTCGGACGTCCAGAGCCCCGGGCGGGCGCTTCAGACGGCGGGAGCGCTTTCCCGGACGGAGGACGGCGTCTTTTGGTCCCTGCTGGCGGAAGGAAGGCGGGCGGACAGAAGTAAAGCAAATAAACTTTACACCGAGGCGGAACAGCGCCTCCTCGATTCCGGCGGTTTTATCCCGCTCGGGTCCGTCCGATACGGTCTTTCGGACGGCGGGTTCCCGGCGCGCCTGACCGTGAACCGCGAAATTTCCTTTTATTCTGGGTAATTTACCGAAAATCGGGGGAAATGCCCCAAAGCCCTTTACAAACCGGGCCGCATATGCTATAATACCTTCGTTGCCGCATCTATGGCTTTGCGGAGTATGCCCCAATGGGGAATCACCCTTCCCTTCGCTATGGTGCAGGCAAGAATTTTTCAAAGAGGTGAATGTATCATGATGAGAAAAGAAGAAAAGACCGAGATCATCAAGAACAATGGGCTGCACGAGGGCGACACCGGTTCTCCCGAAGTCCAGATCGCGATCCTGACCCGCCGGATCAACGACCTGACCGAGCACCTGAAGTCCAACAAGAACGACCACCACTCCCGCCGCGGCCTCTTGAAGATGGTCGGCCGCCGCCGCAACCTGCTGGGTTATCTCCAGAAGAACGACATCGAGCGGTACCGTGCGATCGTCGCGAAACTCGGGCTCCGCAAGTAATCTTTTGACCGATAAGGCAGATGGGGTCCCCGTCTGCCTTTTGGTATATCCGCATTGTCCCACCATTCCCATACTGGGCGGAAAGGCCGGCTTCTGTGCTGTTTAGCATTAAATCGTACGCCTGAGTTTCGGACGCAGGATTTATTGCTAAGCTCCGGCGCCGCTTTCCGTCCGCAAAAAAAGGAGGATCACCATGGCACACACTGTCCACACCTTCAAGACGACCTTCGCCGGCGAAGAGCTGGTGGTCGAAAGCGGCCGCACCAGCGAACTGACCAACGGTTCCTGCTGGATCAAGTACGGCGAGACGATCGTCATGGCCAACGTCACCGCGTCGGCCAAACCCCGGGAAGGGATCGACTTCTTCCCGCTCAACGTCGACTACGAGGAAAAGATGTACTCGGTCGGCAAGATCCCCGGCTCTTTCCTCAAACGGGAGTCCCGCCCCACCGAACACGCGACGCTGACCGCCCGGATGATCGACCGGCCGCTCCGCCCGATGTTCCCCAAAGATATGCGCAACGACGTCACGATCGTGACGACCGTCCTTTCTTCCGACATCGACCATTCTCCCGAGATCCTCGCCTTCCTGGGCGCGTCGATCGCGGTCGCCATTTCGGATATCCCGATCAACGGCACCGTCGCCGCCGTCTCGGTCGGCCTGGTGGACGGCAAGCTGGTCTTAAACCCGAACCGCGAGCAGCGGGCGGCTTCCGATTTGAACCTCACCGTCGCCGGCACCTCTGAAAAGATCGTCATGATCGAGGCGGGGGCCAACGAGGTCGCCAACGACGTCATGCTCGACGCCATCGCGCTGGGCCATGAAGAGATCAAGCATATGGTCGCGTTCATCGAAGAGATCCGCGCCGCCATCGGCAAGCCGAAGTTTGAATTTGTCTCCAAGGAAGTCCCCCACGAGCTGCTGGACGAGATCCTGGACGAATTCGGCGGCCAGTTCAAGTTTGCCCTTGACACCGACGACAAAAACGTCCGGGAGGCCAACCTCCTGCCGATCAAGGACGCAATCCACGCCAAATACGACGAAACCTATGCCGAGACCGAGCCCGGCCTCATCGACGAGGCCATCTACAAGGCCCAGAAGGTCATCGTCCGCCGCTGGCTGCTGGACGAGCAGAAGCGGGTCGACGGCCGCGGGATGGACGAGATCCGCCCGCTGTCGGCCGAAGTCGGCCTGCTGCCCCGCGCCCACGGCTCCGGGCTCTTTACCCGCGGCCAGACCCAGGTGCTGTCGGTCGCGACCTTAGGCCCCGTTTCCGACGCCCAGATCCTCGACTCGATCAGCGAGGCGACCGAAAAGCGGTATATGCACCAGTACAACTTCCCGTCCTACTCGGTCGGCGAAACCAGACCTTCCCGCGGCCCCGGCCGCCGGGAGATCGGCCACGGCGCGCTGGCGGAAAAGGCGCTCCTGCCCGTCCTGCCGTCGGTGGACGAGTTCCCCTACGCCATCCGGGTCGTGTCGGAAGTCCTCTCTTCCAACGGCTCCACCTCCCAGGGCTCCATCTGCGGTTCGACCCTCGCCCTGATGGACGCCGGCGTCCCGATCAAGGCACCGGTCGCGGGTATCTCCTGCGGGCTTATCACCGAGGGCGACCGCTGGATGACGATGGTCGACATCCAGGGCCTCGAGGACTTCTATGGCGATATGGACTTTAAGGTCGGCGGCACCAAAAAGGGCATCACCGCCATCCAGGTCGATATCAAGATCGACGGCCTGACGCTGGACATCATCAAAGAGGCTTTTGAGAAGACCGAAAAGGCCCGCAACTATATCCTGGACGAGGTCATGCTGAAGGCCATCCCCGCGCCGCGGGCGGAGGTCTCCAAGTACGCGCCCAAGCAGCGCTCGCTGACCATCCCGGTCGATAAGATCCGCGAGGTCATCGGCTCCGGCGGCAAGGTCATCCAGAAGATCAGCGCCGAATGCGACGTCAAGATCGACATCACCGACGACGGCAAGGTCTATATCCTGGGCATCGACCAGGAGGGCGTCGACCGCGCAATGTATATCGTCGAGACGATCGTCAAGGACCCCGAGATCGGCGCGATCTACAAGGGCAAGGTGACAAGGCTGATGAACTTCGGCGCCTTTGTGGAGATCGCCCCCGGTAAGGAAGGGCTGGTCCACATTTCCAAGCTGGAGAACTACCGGGTCGACAAGGTCGAAGACGTCGTCCAGCCGGGCGACGAGGTCTACGTCAAAGTGACCGAGATCGACGACCAGGGCCGGATCAACCTCTCCCGCAAGGACGCGATGAACGACCTGGCGAAAAAGGGCCGGATCAAGAATAAGTAAGTGATTGTAAGGCGGGAGGCGGCGAGTCTCCCGCCTTTTTCGTCCCTTTGGGCCGCAGAAGGACGCTTTAACTTTATCTTTGGGAGGCAGTATGTATCAGTTTATCCTATTCGACCTCGACGGCACGATCATCGACTCGGAGCCGGGCATCCTCGCGAGCGTCCGCTATGCGCTGGGGAAAATGGGCCTGCCCGAACCGGATTATCCGGTTTTGCGGAAATTCATCGGCCCGCCGCTGCGGGATTCCTTCCGGGATTACTGCGGCCTCAGCGCGCGGCAGGCGGAGGAAGCCGTCCGGCTTTACCGGGAATGGTATGGGCCGAAAGGCAAGCTGGACTGCCGGGTCTACCCGGGCGTCCCGGAGCTGCTGGCGGCGCTCTGCCGGGCCGGGAAGACGCTCGCCCTCGCCACCTCCAAGCCGGAGGGGTTCGCCGGGGACATCCTGCGGTACTTCCGGTTGGACAGGTACTTTTCGTTTATCGGCGGGGCGGTGCTGGACGGCAGCCGGGATACGAAAATCGAGGTGCTGCGGTATGTCCTCGCCCGGTTCCCGGAAGCGGCGCCCGCGGAGACCGTCCTCGTCGGCGACACCCGGTTTGATATGGAGGGGGCGCAGGCCGCCGGGATCGGCGGCGTCGGCGTCCTCTACGGGTTCGGCAGCCGGGAGGAGCTGGAACAGGGCGGCGCGCTGGCGCTGGCGGGGACGGCGGAAGAGCTTGGGGCGCTGCTGCTGGCAAACAATAAGGAGGCGCTGTAATGCAGGGAAATATCACCATCCGGAATGAACGGCCGGAGGATCACCGGGCGGTGGAGCAGCTGACCCGGGAGGCGTTTTATAACATCTATATCCCCGGCTGCATCGAGCATTACCTCGTCCACATCATGCGGGGGCATAAGGACTTTATCCCCGAGCTGGATTTTGTGCTGGAAAAGGACGGGCGGGTTATCGGCAATATCATGTATACCAAAGCTACCCTGACCGATGAAAGCGGGGCGGTAAAGGAGATCCTGACCTTTGGGCCGGTCTGCGTCCATCCGGATTTCCAGCGGCGGGGGTACGGGAAAATGCTCATCGAGCGCTCGTTCCGAACGGCGCGGGAGATGGGGTATGATACGGTCGTGATCTTCGGCAGCCCGGACAACTATGTCGGACGGGGGTTTAAAAGCTGCAAGCGGTATAACGTCTGCCTGCCGGGCGGGCGGTTCCCGTCGGCGATGCTGGTTAAGGAGCTGGTTCCCGGGGCGCTGGACGGGCGGAAATGGTTTTACGCCGACAGCCCGGTGATGGCGGTCGACGAGGCGGCGGCGCGGGCGTATGACGACAGCCTGCCGCCGATGGAGAAGAAGGTCCTGCCCTGCCAGGAGTCGTTTTATATCATGAGCCATTCAGCCATCGGCTGAGCGGCATACAGGAGGCAACATTATGCTGGAAGCAATCAAAGACGCCGCCCGGGAGGCGGGGAAGATCATGCTGGACGCCCATCCGGCCACCGGACAGATCGACGAAAAGGAAGGGCACGCCAACTTTGTCACCGCCTATGACGTCGCGGTGCAGAAGTTTTTGTCGGGGCGGCTGTCCGCGATCCTGCCGGAAGCCGCCTTCCTCGGGGAAGAAGGGGACGGGAACCGGACGGTCGGGGAAGGGTATACCTTTATCGTCGACCCGATCGACGGGACGACCAACTTCATCTGCGGCTATCAGCAGAGCGCCGTTTCGATCGGCCTGGCAAAGGACGGGGAGATCGCGCTCGGCGTCGTCTACAACCCCTTCCGGGAGGAGATGTACTGGGCGGAAAAGGGGAAAGGGGCTTATCTGAACGGGAACCCGCTCCATGTCCGCGACCGGGGGCTGCAAGAGGGGCTGGTCTGCTTCGGCACCTCCCCCTATAACCCGGAGTTCTGGGACCGGACCTTCCGGGCGGTGCGGGAGCTGCTCCCCCGGACGATGGACTTGAGAAGGCAGGGGAGCGCGGCGCTGGATATCGCCTATGTCGCCGCAAACCGCAACGTCCTCTTTTTCGAGTGCAAGCTCTCCCCGTGGGATTATGCCGCCGGGCGGTGTATCCTGGAAGAGGCGGGCGGCGTCCTCTGTACGATGGAGGGGGAGAAGGCCGATTTTAACCGGGTAAGCTCGATCCTCGCCGGGGCGCCCGCCGCCGTGCGGGAGTTTCTGGCGCTGAAGCTGTAAACGATCGGATACCGAAGGGGACGGCCGCCTGTAGCAGCCGTCCCCTTTATCCTTTCACTTTCTTCTGCAAATTTTACAAAAAAGCCCTTTCCGTATTTTTAAAATTGTGCTATTATAGAATTATAGCCAATACGAGGAGGAGAGAGTATGAAGCTGACCTTTATCGGCGCCGACCACGAAGTCACCGGCAGCTGCCACTGTATCGAGGCCTGCGGGAAAAATATCCGGGTGGACTACGGGATGGAGCAGGGCATCAACGATTTCCAGAACGCCGAACCGCCCTTTTCGGCCGCCGCCACCGACTATGTCTTCATCACCCACGCCCACGTCGACCACACCGGGCTGCTGCCCCTCCTCTACCGCCACGGGTTCCGCGGGCGGATCTATGCGACCGCCGCGACGGCCGAGCTGTGCGGCATCATGCTGCGCGACTGCGCCCACATCCAGGAGGCGGACGCCGAGTGGCTCAACCGCAAGCGCAAACGGGCGGGCGGGGAAGAGACCGAGCCGCTTTATACGATGCAGGACGCCGAAGGGGTCCTGCAGCTGTTCGTCCCCTGCCATTATGGGGAGGAAGTCCATGTCGCCGACGGGATCGATATCCGGTTTATCGACGCGGGGCATTTGCTGGGGTCGGCCAGCATCGAGATGACCCTTACGGAGGACGGGGTGCGGAAAAAGCTGGTCTTCTCGGGCGACATTGGGAATGTAAACCAGCCGCTCATCAAAAACCCCACCTATCCCGCCGACGCCGATTACGTCGTCATGGAGTCGACCTACGGCGACCGCAGCCACGGCCCCAAGCCGGACTATGAAAAGTGCCTGGCCGGGATCATCGCCGAGACGATGGAGCGGGGCGGCAACGTCGTCATCCCCTGTTTCGCCGTCGGCCGCACCCAGGAGGTGCTTTACTTCCTGCGCAAGATCCGGGCGGACAATATGGCGCCGGGGTTTGAGAAGATGGACGTCTGGCTGGACTCGCCGCTGGCGATCGAGGCGACCCGTATTTTCGATGAGCAGACTAGGGAGTGTTTCGACGATGAGACCCTCGCGCTGATCGACAAAGGCGTCAACCCGATCCAGTTCCCGGGGCTGAAATATTCGGTCACTGGCGAGGACTCCAAACGGATCAACGAGGACCCGTCCCCCAAGGTCATCCTGTCGGCCTCCGGGATGTGCGACGCCGGGCGGATCCGCCACCATTTGAAGCACAACCTCTGGCGGGCCGATTCGACCGTCGTCTTCGCCGGGTACCAGGCGGTCGGGACGCTGGGCCGCAGCCTTTTGGACGGGGCGAAAAACGTCAAGCTGTTCGGCGAGGATATCCACGTCGCCGCCCGGATCGCCCGGATCGACGGCATCAGCGGCCACGCCGACCGGGAGGGGCTGCTGCGGTGGATCTCCTCTTTCCGGGAAAAGCCCCGCAAGGTCTTTGTCGTCCACGGGGAGGATCTGACCGCCGACCTGTTCGCCTCCACCCTCCGCAACCGGCTGGGGCTGGACGCCGAAGCGCCGTACAGCGGCTCCGCCTTCGACCTTGCAAAGGGCGTGTGGATCACCCGCGCCGCCCCCCGCCGGGTCGAGAAGCTGGAGAGCAAGACGAGCCGCGCGAACTCGGTCTTCGGCCGCCTGATCGCCGCCGGACAGCGGCTGATGGCGGTCATCAAACAGAACGAGGGCCTCGCCAACAAGGAGCTGGCCCGGTTCGCCGACCAGATCAACGCCCTCTGCGACAAGTGGCAGCGCTGACAGCCGCCCGGCCTGATCTGCCGTTTTTCCACCCGCCCGTACCCCGGGCGGGTGTTTTGCTTCTAAACCCCGGCGCCCCCGCATACATTTCGGTACAGGCAAACGGGTTTGAGACGCAAAGAAAGAAGGATGCCAGATGCAGTTTATGCCGGAAGGGGCGCTGATCCAGTCGGCGGAAAACCGGGCGGCGCTTTCTGCCCCTGAATCGCTCGCCGCGGCGATGGCGGAGGGGCGGATACTGGAAGCGAAGGCGGCCCGCTGTACCGAAGGGCACGACCTGATCGTCCCGCTGCCCTGCGGCGAGGGGATCATCCCCCGGGAAGAGGCCGCCGAGGGGATCCGGGAGGGGACGGTGCGGGATATCGCGATCCTGTCCCGGGTCGGGCGGCCGGTGGCGTTTACCGTCCGGTCGCTGGAGACGCGCCCCGACGGGCGGGTGAAGGCGGCCCTGTCCCGGGCGGAGGCGCAGGCGCTCTGCCGGGAAAGCTATATCTCCCGCCTGACGCCCGGGGATATCATCCCCGCCCGGGTCACCCGGCTGGAAGGGTTTGGGGCGTTTCTGGACATCGGCTGCGGGCTGCCGGCGCTGATGCCGATCGATATGATCTCCGTCTCCCGCATATCCCACCCGGCCGACCGGTTTACCCCCGGCCAGATGGTCTATGCCGCCGTCAGCCGGCAGGAGGCGGGACGGGTGACGCTGACCCACAAAGAGCTGCTGGGCAGCTGGGAGGAGAACGCCGCCGCCTTCCGGCCGGGGGAGACGGTGCGGGGGAAGGTGCGGTCGGTGGAAAGCTACGGCATCTTCATCGAATTGACCCCCAACCTTGCCGGGCTGGCGGAAAAAAAGCCCGGCGTCCTGCCGGGCATGGCGGTGAGCGTCTTCATCAAGAGCATCCTCCCCGACCGGATGAAAATCAAGCTGGTGATCATCGACGCTTTCCCGGACGACGACCCGCCCCAGCCCTTCGATTACCGCTTTACGGAAGGGCATTTAAGCCGCTGGACCTACTCGCCGCCCGGCTGCGGCCGGACGGTCGAGACGGTGTTCGGCGGGGAAGGCTAACGGGGGAGCCCCGGCGTCACCCGGACGTTCCGGGCGTGCAGGGCGGTCAGGACCGCCGCCGTCTGGCGGGCGGCACCTTCCTCCGCCCGGATGATCATCAGGGCGTCGGTACGGCCTGTGGGGCCGTCTAAAAGAGGCTCTGACAGCGCGTCCTCCAAAGCCCCCGGGAAGAACCCCTGCGGGGCGTAGGGGGCGCTGCCGCCTGCCGCCGTCTGGGCGGTCGGGGCGCCGTAGAGGGCGAGGGCCTGCAAGGGGACAGAAGGGTCCGGTTCCGGGCGGGGGCGGGGCTGCCGGATCCGGAGGGAACGGATCCCCCGGGCCCGCCGGCGCAGTTCCCGGGCGGCGTTTTCGGCCTGGTCGACGTTTTCAAACCAGGCGGTGATTTCTGCGGCCATAGGCGCACTTCCTTTCATCTGCTGCTGGCACGGTAAAAGGGTGCGCCTTTTTGGCGGGAATATGCCTGTCAGTTTTTGTCGAACGGGCAAAGCAAAAGCCTCCCCGGGTTTCGGAGAGGCTTTTTCAGTCCCGTTTAAGCGCGTCTGACGATCCGAACCGACTCGACGCCTTCCGGCATCGCGCCCATCCCGCGCATCGCCCGCACACAGAGGTTATCCAGGTAAGACTTGCGGTCTTCCGGCAGGCTCTTGTCGGTGTACTCGATCTCGTATTCGACGATGTTGCTTTTCCTTTCGCGTTCTTTTCTCATCATATCACATTCTCCTTTCCCTATTTCCGGGCATCCGGACGGCCGTGCCGCCCTAACGTGTACCGAGATCCCATGGCACACACGCCCTTTCGCAGTCTTGTATGAAACCGGCAGCGCGTCCGGCCGGGACAGGCCCCGGGGCATTCCGCCGCCCGGGCTGGGCCGCTTCCTGTTTCATCGTCTACAGTATAGCACAGGGAAAGGGATTTGTCAACACCTACAAAGAAAAGTTTGCGAAAACAGGATAAATTTGTCGAAAAGCCGAAGCAAACGGTTTGTAAAGTCTTTGTGACAAATCAGTTGTAGAAAATCACCGGGGGAAAGCCTCTTTTTTCGTCAAAATACCGGCCCGCGGCAGCGTCCCGCTCAGCGGACGGCCTTTAACTTTTCCAGAATGCCGGTAAGCCACCCGTCGTCCCCGTCTTCCCCGAGGGAAAAGGCGGCCTGATAGAGAAGCGGTGCGCAGGTTTCCGCGTCCGGGCGGGAGACAAGCGTCCGCAGAGCGGAGAGGATCTCTGCTTTCAGGGCGGGGGAGTTTTCCGTCTCCCGCGCCCCGCCCAGGTAATCATCCCGCCGGCCGCAGGGGTTTTTGCAGGCCCGGCAGTCGGGGTGCAGCCGCCATTTTTCTTCCCGCAGCCGGGGGAGGGCGGCCGCTTCCTCTTCCGGCGTACCCGCCAGCAGACCGTCCCGGAAGAGGGAAAAGGTCTGCCCGTCCGGGGACGCCCCGTCGGTGCAGCGGGCCAGGCCGATCAGCGCCCCGTAAAGGGCCGGGCTCAAGGGTTGACCTCCCCCTTCTGGGAGATGACCGTCACCTCCAGCGGGATGTCAAGCCCGGACAGCTCGACCGCCTTCCGGACCGCCGGGGCCATCCCGCAGCAGCAGGGCACCTCCATCCGGATGAGGCGGACGGACTTCACCCGGTTCATCCGCAGGATCTTTGCGAGGCTTTCGGAAAAGTCGTTTTTTTCCAGCTTGCTGCACCCGATCAGGACGGGTTTCCCTTCGGTGAAATCCTTAAACTGCCCATGGGCAAAGGCGGTGCAGCTGGCGGCGATGACCAGCTCCGCCTCCTTGAAGCAGGGGTCGGTGAGAGGGGCCAGCTGGACCATGATCGGCCAGTTGGAGAGGGGGGATGTATGGGTCATGGTGTCGTTCCTTTCTGGATGGGGTTTATGCTTTTATCTATATTATACCGTATTTCCCGGCGGAATTCTACCCCCTTTTTGCAAATTCGCCCTTGACAGTCCCGGGACGCCGGATTATAATATATGTATATGATGTTGGGCTACATATTCTGTCCGGGAATATGCGGCTTTTTATTTTGTCAGAAAGAGGGAATATCCGCATGAAAGCCAAAACCTGGGCCGTCCGTTTTATCCTGTACCTGGTGGGGCTGAACCTCATCGCCGTCGCGGTCGTCCTGAACATCCGCTACGACCTGGGGGTCGCCGCCTTCAGCTCGGTCATGTACGCGATCTCGGAGATCTATAAGATCTCCCTCGGCACCGCGTCGATCATCTGCTACCTCATCTTTGTCGCCGTCCAGTGCATCCTTTCCCGGCGGGTGACGGTGCAGTACCTGCTGGAGGTGCCGCTCTCGTTCGCCTTCGGGCTGCTGACCGACCTGTACGACTGGCTGGTGCCGGATTTTACCGCGCCGGTCCTTTTGCGGGCCGTCCTTTTCATCCTGACGATGTTCGTCACCGGGATGGGGGTCTTCCTCTGCGTCAAGACCAACCTGGTGCTGACCCCGACCGACGGGATCGTCAAGACGATCGCCGACGTCTTCCTGTTCCCCTTTTCGGCGACCAAGAATATTTTTGACCTGTCGCTGGTGGCGGTGAGCGTCCTGCTCTGCCTTCTCAACCACACGCCCTTTTACGGCATCGGGGTCGGGACGGTGCTGACCGCCGTCTTTGTCGGCCGGATCATCCGGATCTATGAGAAGCGGGTGCGGCTGCCGGAGGGGATCGGGGGATAAGGCCGGCTGAAAATTAGGGCGCGTCTGCCGCGGGGAATGGGCTTCGGGCTTTTACGAGGCCCCATTCCCAGGGATTTTTTTCCAAAACCCCTTGACAAACCCGCCCACAGCTGGTATAATAATCACTGTTGTGAGGCGGGTACACCGCATGACAGCAAACAGATGCAGATGTGGCGGAATTGGCAGACGCGCTACTTTGAGGTGGTAGTGGGGTCACTCGTGCAGGTTCAAGTCCTGTCATCTGCACCATATGCGGATATGGCGGAATTGGCAGACGCGCTAGATTCAG
>CALXKG010000212.1 GCA_944388825.1 uncultured Clostridia bacterium
CGGTTCATACCCGAAGTGTCACCGGTTCGAATCCAGTTACCGCTACCATATGGCCCGTTGGTCAAGAGGTTAAGACACGGCCCTTTCACGGCTGTAACGCGAGTTCGATTCTCGCACGGGTCACCAAAGCAAGCTCCGGTTTTACCGGGGCTTTTTTGTTTTACCGGGATGGTTTTTACCTTTTCCGTTTGCTTTTTCCCCCGACCCCTGTTATAATAGTTTCGGACAGAATCCGAAAAGGAGGAATTGCGCGATGGAGCGAAACCGTCTCTCCGAAAGCCGTTTGGAAGAGCTGAAAAGCCTTTCGCCGCTGGAAAAATACCGTTTGTTCCGGGAAGTCTACCCGGAATTTTTATACGAAGGATATGGGCTGGAAGTATCCGGCAAGGCCCTTACGGTCACCTACCGCTTCCGGGTACCGGGGCTTGCCGCCTTCGCGCCCCGCTGGACGGTCCCGCTGCCGGAAGGGGCTGCGCTGGAGGACGGGGCGGTGAAAAGGCTTGTCTTTTCGCTGGGGATGGTGGAGCTGGTCAGCTACTGGAAGATCGCCTGCCCGCCGAAGGTAAAAGTCCTCTGCGGGAAGATCGCGCCGGAACAGGCGGACTGGTGGAAACAGCAGTACCGGGAAGGGCTGGGTGAATTCTTTTACCGCAACGGCATCCCGGTTACGCCGGATTTTATGGAGATCGAGAGCGAAGGGGAGGACTTTTCCGCCCCGGCGGAAGGCCGGGAATCCCTCTCCGGCTGCATCATCCCGGTCGGGGGCGGCAAGGACTCGGTCGTGACGCTGACCCTTTTGTCGGAATTGAAGGGGGACAGCTTCTGCTATGTGATGAACAGCCGCGGCGCGACCGAAAAGTCGGCGGAGATCGCCGGGTACCCGCCCGAAAAGCGGCTGAACATCCGCCGGACGCTGGCGCCCGAGATGCTGGAACTGAATAAACTGGGCTATCTGAACGGGCATACCCCCTTTTCGGCGCTGGTCGCCTTTTCGGGGGTGCTGATGGCGGAGCTGTACCGGAAGAAGTACGTCGTCCTCTCCAACGAGTCGAGCGCCAACGAGTCGACGGTCAAGGGCCTTTCGGTCAACCACCAGTATTCCAAGAGTTTCCAGTTTGAGGCGGATTTCGACCGGTATGTCAAAAAGTATATCGGTTCCCGGGTGCAGTATTTCAGCCTGCTGCGTCCCTGGAGCGAGTTCCAGATCGCGGCCTGCTTTGCCGGCCTTACAGCGTTCCACCCCTATTTCCGCAGCTGCAACGCCGGTTCGAAGACCGACTCCTGGTGCGGGAAATGCGCCAAATGCCTCTTTGTCGCGCTGATTTTGACGCCGTTCTTGCCGGATGAGGCTATCCATGCGATTTTCGGCCGGGAGATCCTTGAAGACGGGGCGCTTATCCCGATTTTGCGGGAGCTGGCCGGCGAGACGGAGGAAAAGCCGTTTGAATGCGTCGGCAGCCGGGAGGAGATCGGCTGCGCGATGGCGATGGGCATCCGGGCGCGGGAGGAAAAGGGGGAGAGGCTGCCGCGGTTGCTCCGGTACTTTAAGGAAAGCCCGCTCTACTCTTCCGCGGCGGCGGACGACACGCGGTTTTTCCGGTACTACCAGACCGAGAACCTGCTGCCGCCGCAGTTTGACGCGCTGATGCGGGAAGAGACAAAAAAACTCCGGGAAAAATATGGAGAAGGGGAAAGGTAAAATGGCGGAAATGGAATTTGGCGCGGGGAAGCTGCGCCGGGTGCTGGAAAAACTGGACGGGAAGCAGGTCCTCGTCCTGGGCTACGGCCGGGAGGGGCGGGAGACGGTCCGGCGGCTGATGCAGTGGTGCCCGCAGGCGGAGATCACCGTCGCCGACCAGAAAGAACAGGCCCTGCCGGAGGGGATAAACGGCCTCTTCGGGCCCGGCTATCAGGATACGCTTAAAGGTTATGACGTGATCGTCAAGTCGCCCGGCATCGTGCTGCGGGATAAAAGCCCCGAAGTGGTGGGAAAGGTCACCTCCCAGACCGAGCTGTTCCTTGCGGCCTACCGGCGGCAGGTGGCCGGCATCACCGGCACCAAAGGCAAAAGCACAACCTCCAGCCTGACCGCCCATATCCTGAAAAGCGTCTATCCGGATACCCTCTTGATGGGCAACATCGGTATCCCCGCCTTTTCGCTGGCGGAAAAGATGGGGGAGAAGACGGTCGCCGTCTACGAGCTCTCCTGCCACCAGCTGGAGTATACCCGCGTTTCCCCCCATATCGCGGTCATTTTGAACCTTTTTGAAGAACATCTCGACCACTATGGGACCAAGGAGGCCTATTTCGCCGCCAAACGGAACATTTACGCCCACCAGTCGCCGGACGACCTTTATTTCTGCAATATTTTGCAGAAGGACGACCTGCCCCGCCCGGTATCGAGGGTGGTGACGATGGAGCAGGCGGCGGAATCGTCCGCGGACCTCTGGGTCCATGGGCGGGAGATCCGCTACCAGGGGCATACCCTGCCGCTGCCCCCCGGCTGCACCCAGCTGGAAGGGGAGCACAACCTTTACAACATCGGCGCCGCCTACGGCCTCTGCCGGGCGTTTGGGGTGACGGATGAACAGTTTATGGCGGCGCTCCGGACCTTTTCGCCGCTCCCCCACCGGTTGCAAAGGGTGGGGACGTTTGGCGGCGTCACCTATTACGACGACTCGATCTCGACCGCCTGCGAGACGGCGATCGGCGCGATGGAGGCGCTTAAGGCCAAGGGGATCGGCAGCGTCCTGCTCGGCGGGATGGACCGGGGGATCGACTACACCCCCCTCTGCGACTACCTGATGGGCTGCCCGGCGGACAACCCCCGGTACCTGATCCTGATGCCCGATTCGGGGCTCCGGATCGAAAAGACGCTGCTGCAGCGGGGGTTTGACCCCGGGCGAATGGCTGTGGCGGACGGCCTGGAAGGTGCGGTCCGGAAGGCGAAGGCGCTGACCCCAAAGGGGGAAATCTGCCTGCTGTCCCCCGCCGCCGCCAGCTATGGGTTCTTTCAGAACTTTGAAGAGCGGGGAGAAAAGTTCCAGGAATATGTGCGGGGAACGTTATAAGCGCCGGTTGGACGCTTGAAACGGTTATATTGTTAAAGAAACAACCTAACAGGTAAGCACGCACCCTAAAGGCTCCCTCTCCGAGGGAGCTGGCCGCGAAGCGGACTGAAGGAGTGTGGTTAGACAGCTTCGCCGTATAACCACATAAGCAAAATAACTTGAAGAAAAAACAGCTTTCACCTGTTTTTCCGACTCCTTCCGGCGCATTCGCGCCACGGCAGATTGTCAAGTAAGTGCAACACTTTTTTCAGCTTCAAATACTTCTTTCGGGGTCTTCCAGCCCAAACATTTTCTGGGACGGTTATTGATGAGATCAATCACCTTCTGGAGCTCCTCGTCAGATAAGGATCTGAAGTCATAGCCCTTTGGGAAAAAGAAGCGCAGGATATCATTTGTGTTCT
>CALXKG010000213.1 GCA_944388825.1 uncultured Clostridia bacterium
CCCGGCCGTATTTCGCATATTCCGGCAGGAATTCGGTCAGTTTGATGCCGTGGGCGAGGGCATATTCCCGGGCGGACTGGTCTACCCCTTTCGCGCCGCCGGAGATGATTTCGGTCGTCCCTTCCGGCAGATAGTCTTCCAGATTGGGAACGGTGCGGTTTCTGGAACCGATAATTGCCACTTTCATAATAGCTGCCCCTTTTGGAATTTTGTAGAGTTACAGTATATCTGTATGGGACATTATAACATACGACGGATATAAAATAAATACGCAATATATCCGAAAGAGGCGATATTTTGGCCGTTAAAAGTGTATCCATCCGTATTGAAGAGGAAATGCTGAAAAAGCTGGCCTATGTGGCCGATTATGAAGGGCGTTCGATTAACAGCCATATTCTGGTCCTGATCCGCTCGGATATCCAAAAATTTGAGAAGGAGATCGGCCCAATAGAAGGCGAATTACAGCCTGCTATAAACGTGAAACCGCCCAGAAGAAACGGGTGAGACAGAGGAAAAACGCATCCGAGATGTCCGGATAATATGGCGAAAAAGGAGAACCGTGGTGAAGGATAAACTCTTGCGCTATACGCTGCGGGTAGACCGGCTGTTATTCCGGAAGTTCCGGTATCTGGCGGAACTGGAAGGGCGATCGGCCAACCGTGAGATCGAACAGATGATGAAAAAGCGGGTTGCGGCCTATGAAAAGGAAAACGGCTCGATTCCGCTGGAAGATTTGAGAGACGATATAGAAGAATGAAAACCCCCTGAAAACTGCCGGACGGGTCAGCTTTCAGGGGGTTTCCCTTTCGTGCAGAAAAGGCCCCGGCTTTTTATCGCCGGAGCCTTTTTCCTTACATGATGTAACCGCGGATGGAAACGGGGAGTTCTTCCTTGTCGGCGGAGATGGTCATCACAACGTTGACCTCCCGGCTGCCGATCGAAGAAGCGAGCTTGTCCAGGAAGAGAGCCAGCTTGTCCATATCCCGGCCGCCGATCTTGAGGGTGGAATCGACGAACAGGTCGGTGATATCAAAGTTGCCGGACAGGACGCCCGCCAGATAGCCGTAGAATTCATCATAGCCCTCGATGTTGTCCTTGCAGGTCTCCATCAGCCGGACGGAAGACGGGATATCAAAGGTCAGCTTGGGCTCCTTTTCGACGCAGACAACGTTACCGTTGGAAGTGTTGGCGGCCTTGGTGACCAGGTCTACTAAGAGCTTCGTTTTACCGGAACCTTTGTTTCCGACGATAAGTTTAATCATAAGTGGTACCTCCATTTTTCTGAAACGGAAAACCGCTTCCTTTATTCAGGCGGGGGAGGGCTCTCCCCCGCTTAAACGCGAACTTTATTTGCCCATTCTGGCTTTCAGGGCCGCGCCCATCTCTTCATAGCCGGGCTTGCCCAGCAGGGCGAACATATTCTTCTTGTAGCTTTCGACGCCGGGCTGGTCGAAGGGGTTGATGCCCATCATATAGCCCTCAACGGCGCAGGCCTTTTCAAAGAAGTAGATCATGTAGCCGATCTCGAACTCATCGATGGTGGGCATCTCCAGCACCGCGCAGGGGACGCCGCCCTCCGAATGGGCCAGCAGGGTCGCCTCCATGACGGTCGAGTTGACGACGCTCATATCCTGGTTCGAGAGGAAGTTGAGCCCGTCCATGTTGGTGGGGTCGTTTTCGATGAAGAAGTCCTGTTTCGGCTTCTTGATGTCGACGAAGGTCTCGAACAGCATCTTGGAGCCGTCCTGGATGATCTGGCCCAGCGAATGCAGGTCGGTCGAGAAGGTGACGGAGGAGGGGAACAGGCCCTTGCCGTCCTTGCCCTGGCTCTCGCCGTAAAGCTGCTTGTACCATTCGGCCATCGTCGCAAAGCAGGGGTCGAAGGAGACCAGCAGTTCCATCGCCTTGCCCTTCTGCTTCATCGCGAAGCGGGTCGCGGCGTAGCGGTAGGCGTCGTTGGTTTCGACAGACGGATCCATCAGCGCGTTCTGGGCGGCTCTCGCGCCCTCCATCAGCTTGTCGATGTCGATGCCGGCCGCGGCGATCGGCAGCAGGCCGACAGCAGTCAGGACCGAATAACGGCCGCCGACGTCGTCCGGGACGACGAAGGTCTCATAGCCCATCTTGTCCGAGAGCTCTTTGAGGGTGCCTTTCTTGCGGTCGGTGGTGGCGTAGATACGGTCTTTCGCCCCTTCGCCGTACTTGTCCTCCAGCAGCTTTTTAAAGACCCGGAAGGCGAGCGCGGTCTCGGTGGTGGTGCCGGACTTGGAGATGACGTTGACGGCGATGTCCTTGCCCTCGCAAAGGGAGATGATCTCCTGCAAATAGGAGGGGCTGACGCTGTTGCCGGCAAAGTAGATCTGGGGCGTGTCATGGGCGAGGTTGTTGTAGAGCTGGCTCTTTAACACCTCGATGACCGCGCGGGCGCCGAGGTAGGAGCCGCCGATGCCGAGGACGACCAGCACATCCGCCTGCTGCTGGATCTTCTTCGCGGCCTTTTTGATCCGCTCGAACTCTTCCTTGTCATAGTCGGTGGGGAGGTTCACCCAGCCGAGGAAGTCGCTGCCGAGGCCGGTCCCGGCGTGGAGCATATCGTGGGAAGTTTTGATGAACGGGGCCAGCGCGCTGATCTCATGGTCAGCCATAAAGCCCTTCATATAAGAATTGTTGAACGTTAACGCCATAGGCGTATACCCCCTGTTCAGATAGTAGATTGCGGATTGCGGCTATGCCCGCCGCGGGCGTACATCAGCGCAAGATCTGCGCAGAGTCTTCTACAATCTTATTTTACTACATGAACGGGGGATATTCAAGCCGTTTTACCGTGAATTTTCAAAAAATTTCTTCCTGCTGCCAAAAAACGGGATTTTCGGCCGGTTATGGCCCGGGAACTTCTGCCTTTATCCCAGCCTGGGCGGATGGGTCAGCTTTTCCCACAGCTTGAAAAGGGCGAAGGAAAA
>CALXKG010000214.1 GCA_944388825.1 uncultured Clostridia bacterium
GTCCTATGATTTAACCCATTAGCCCCCGTTTTGGGGGTGGTTGTCCTTAATTTAACCCATAAAAAATGGTTCAAAACGGGTCAGACTATGCCAAAACAGGGCAAACGATCTGAAAAGGAAAAACCCCTAAACCTGAATGGTTTCGGGGTTTTTGAGCTGTTTTGAATTGAAATCAGCGCTTGCTGAACTGCGGCGCACGACGGGCAGCCTTGAGGCCGTACTTTTTCCGTTCCTTCATACGAGGGTCACGGGTGAGGAAGCCGGCCTGCTTGAGGACAGGGCGCAGTTCGGGGTCAAACTTGAGAAGCGCTCTGGAAAGGCCGTGACGGATCGCGCCGGCCTGGCCGGTGACGCCGCCGCCGGCGACGGTGCAGACGATATCAAATTTGCCTTCGCTTTCGGTGAGGGCGAGCGGCTGACGGACGATGAGCTTTAAGGTATCAAGGCCGAAGTAATCATCGATCGAGCGGCCGTTGATGGTGATGTTGCCATTGCCCTGGTAAACGCGGACGCGGGCGACAGAAGATTTTCTTCTGCCAGTGCCGTAGTAGTAAGGTTTGGATTCGTACATTTAAATAGCCTCCCTTCGGTGATTACAGTTCGTAGCTTTCGGGCTTCTGCGCCGCGTGCGGATGCTCAGCGCCCGCGTAGACGTGCAGGCGGCGGCGTTCGTTGCGGCCGATGACGGTGTCGGGGATCATCCCGTTGACCGCGACCTGCATCGCCTTTTCAGGATGGGTCTGCATCAGGGTAGCGTACTGGATCTCCTTGAGGTGGCCGATCCAGCCGGTGTGCCAGCGCAGGTACTTCTTCTCCAGCTTCTTGCCGGTCAGGACAGCCTTGCCGCAGTTGACGATGATGACAAAGTCACCGCAGTCCACATGGGGCGTAAAGGTGGTCTTATGTTTGCCGCGGAGCAGGGCGGCGGCTTCAGCGGCGACGCGGCCGAGCGGTTTGCCTTCGGCGTCGATCACATACCATTTGCGGCTGATTTCAGCTGCTTTCGGCATCGTAGTCATAGTCTTTTTACCTCCAATTTTATTGATGACTCTACCGGGTTCTGCGCCCGGAACCCCCTACCAAAACCGGGTTTCGTTTCAGTAAGTTTCACAACGTGTCCTATTATAGCGGATGGCAAGCGGTTTGTCAAGGCGAAATTCGGGGATTTTTTAATTTACATAGGTCATTCTCTCTTTTTCTCGCAATTTTGCTTTATTTATCTCACATTCTCATTTTCCATTCTATTTTTGTGCCGTCTGAGAGGTTGTTGCGGGGTGAACGAAAAGGGCAGGGAAGGGATGCCCATTTTTATGGAAAAGACAAAAGCCCGCGCCGTTTTCAGACGCGGGCATTCGGCTTTATTTCACCTGAAAGATCTCGATGACCTCGCCGTTTAACCCCCTGACAAACGCGATCCGCGCCGGCAGCGGCGGCTCGCCCGGCAGGACAATGTCTTTCGGCTCCGTCTGGCTTTCCGCCCCTGCCGCGAGGGCGGAAGCGTAGTCGCGGCTGGTGTCGTCCGACTGGAGGGCGATATGCAGCCAGCGGGCATTTTCTTCCGGCGCGTCCCCGGCGCCCGAGAAAATTTCCAGGATGTTCCCGCCGCCCATATCCAGCATCGCGGCGGGGCTTTCGTCCCCCCAGCGGCGGAGTTCGGTAAACCCGAACGCTTCTTGATAGAAATGGATCGTCTCGTCGAGATTTTTCGCCGTCAGGGCGACATGGTGCAGACCGTTTTTCATCGTTTTGGCCTCCTTGAGAGTGGGAAATAAATGGCGTATCATATGGATGCGGCACACCGTATGCCGGCAGGCGGTGCAGCCGGCTTTGGAAGCGCGGAAGTGGGCGCAGGCCGGGAGGCCGGCACATCAGTACGACTGGTTGTTCTCGCAGACGTAGACGGTCAGGACCTTCCCGCTGTCCATATCAAACCGGCTGCCCTCCAGATGGTCGGTGCCGATGACATAACCGGACGGGTAGTTGGTGCTCTCCCGCATTTCCAGCTGATAGGGGATCTGCAGTTCCTCCAGCTCAGCGGCGTAATCTTCCGCCGTTTTCTTTTCCCAGTCGGGGATGGTGACATACTGGCCGCCCTTGCTGACCCGGATCTGCACGACTGTGCCGTCGGGGACGCTGGTGCCGACTGAGACGTCCTGCCACATGATCGTGCCCTGTTCGGTCGAATCGCTGTAAATAAATTCCGGTTCCAGGGTGATGTGCCCGGTGATTTCCCCATCTGCCTGCACATCTTCCAGCTTCCGGCCGACCAGCTGGATCATCGACCAGCCGCCCGGCGCGCTGTCCGAAGCCTCGGCGGAGGATTCGGAAGAGGGTTCCGATACCGTCTGGGAGACGGTCGTAGAGGAAGAAGGCGACGAGGCGGGCGGGGTATAGTTGCCAAATCCGGAACTTTCGGCGCTGGAGCCGTCCGCCGAAGAGGTGACGATATTGTCTTTATAGGATTCATTCCGCTCCCGGCCGCCAAACAGCGCCCAGAAGGTGAAGATGAGGATCAAAAGCAGGATCGGCAGCGTGATCAGCATCGCTTTGAGCATAATGCTGCCGCCGCTCTTCTGCGTTTCACGGGGCTGCTGCCTTTGCGGCTGCGGCGGGCGCTGGCCTGCCGGACGCTGTTGGGGAGGACGCTGTGCCTGCCGCTGTCCTGCCGGGCGCGGCTGCGGCGGGCGTTGTGGGCGCTGCTGCGGCTGCGGAGCAGGTTCGTTTGCCGGCCGTCCGGCCCGTCCGGTGTTTTGCCGCTCGGGGGCCTGCGGGCGGCGGGCGGTCTCGATGACGCCGCTGTCAAATGCGGCCGTCGGCGCTTCGGCGGGCGCTTTGGCGGTGCCGATCCGGTTCAGCAGCTCCGGAATTGTTCGGATGCGGTCGTCGGGACGGATCATCAGCCCCTGCAGGATCGCCTGGGAGACCCGGGCGGGGACTGTTTCATTCCGCTCCCGCGGGTGGACCAGGCCGGTCTCGGGCGAACGGATCAGCGCCTCCGGCGGGTTTAAGCCGGTGACGCAGAGGTAAAGCACCGCACAGATGCCGTAGATGTCGGTCCAGGTGCCGTGGGGGGCGGTGGAGGAATATTGTTCCGGCGCGGAAAAGCCGGGGAACAGCTCGGCAGCCAGCTCGGTGCGGGCGGCGCGGACGGCGCTGATGCAAAAGCCCGTGAGCTTCGCTTTGCCGGAGGGGGTGATGAAGATGGTGTCGGGGGAAATGCCGCGATGGATGATGCCGTCCTCGTGGATCAGCTGCATCGTCCGGATGACCGGCATCATCAGGTCGAAGGTCTCCCCCCAGGTGAGCATCATCCCCCGGCGCTCGAGAAAGTGGGCGAGGGGTTCGCCCAGCGGGTATTCCGAAACGGCGTAGACCGTCCCGTTGTCCTCGACGATGTCGAGGATCTGCGCGAGGCAGCTGATCGAACGCAGCCGCTCGACCTTTTCGTTGACCTCAAGAAAATCCGAGAGGTAGGTTTTAAACTGGATCTGGCAGTTGGGGCGCACCTCGACCGAAAGCCCGTCGGCCGCCCGGGAAACGAGCGCGTCCGGGAAAAATTCCCGCACCGAGACCTTCCGGTCGGAGACGGTGTCATAGCCGATGTATGTAACCCCTTCGCCGTTGTAGCTTAAGACTTTGCCGGCCAGGTACCGGCCGCCGATCAGAGAACGAGGCGGGAGGCAGGACTGGATCCGCGGCGCGTTTTCCGAATAGCCGCAGTAGGGGCAGACGGCGAGGTCGCCTTTCACTTCCATACATCCCATGCAGAGATTCTCGTTCATCCAACTATCATTCCTTTCCGCGCCCGGGGTTCCCGGGCGTTTTCCCGTTTGGGGATTTATCTTAAAGGGCCTTTAGGGTGTATCTGAAAACTCTCCAATCCTGTCTAATTCTACTAAAAACAGTCATCTGCTGCGTCGGGAAGCCTCGAAATACGGGCGTATTCCTTCGACTTCCCTCCCCCGCATCTGCCCGTTTTTAGCGAATTATCCAGCAATATAGAATTATCAGATACACCCTAGGGCGTGTTTAAAATCCCTATAGCCTGAAGATGGGCATAACTTTATGCCTATCATTATACTGGAAACAGGGGCGTTTGTCAATGCGGGAACGGTGCGGCGCAATCTGCAAAAAAAAGCCGGAAAATGCAACTTTTTCCTGTGCAGAAACGTATTCTATATAAAAGTATGCCATTTTCCGCCTGTAGGGAAGGAGGCCGCCCATATGAAATGGAAACGTTTGGCGCCGGTTTGTCTGGCGGCGGTAGTTTGCGCCGCCTGTTCCGGGGAAAGCTGGCCGGACGACCCGGTCTCGCTGCAAGCGCCCGCCGGGATCGAACATACCTTTACGCCCACCCCGGCGCTGGAAATGGACGGGATGTATACCTTTAATTTTCTCCAGGACCAGTACCTGTTCGGGCCGGAAGGGGTCTGCGTTTTCCCGCTGGACGGGGAGACGAGCGTCTACCCGCTGGAAGACCGCTTTTCGGACGGCCCCGCCCGCTACTACACCGTCTGGCAGGGGGAAGGGGAGGAACAGGTTTCCGCCGTCTGCGACCAGACGGGGCAGCGGGTGACCAGCTGGGAAAGCCGGGATGTGCTGGCCCTCGGCGGGGATATCCTCGTCCGCGGGGAACGGGTCAACCGGTTTTATTCCGGCGCCGACGTCGCCCGGGAGATCACCTTCACCGACCTGACGACCGGCGAAGTGCTGCTGTCGGCGGCGGAAGGGGTGGTGTGCGCGGTGCCGGAAGGGTATTTCGCCCTGACGGTGGAAAAGCCTTTTTCCGGCGCGCCGGAAGCCCGGCTGCTGGACGGGGAGACGCTGGAGGTGGTGGAGGCCTTCGACGGCCGGATCGGCGTCGCGGGCGTCTGGGACTATACTGTCCTGCCGGACGATATCCTGCTGCTCGCCTTTTTTACCGAAGAGGCGGATTTTTTCTGGGACGCCCTCTTCCAGCCGGGTATGCCGCCCAGCCCGAACGCCACTTCCCAAGCCCGTTCTCCTTGGCTGCGGGCCGACCTGTATTGTACCGGGCCGGGGGAAGTATATCCCGGCTTTGCGGAGATCTGCGGGGACGGGGCTCTTTTGCGGGATGAAGATGGGCGGTACAGCGTCGTCCGGCTGGCGGATGGGGAAACGGTCGTTGCGGACAGCCCCCGCCAGTACCTCTACTGGTCGGACGTCCTCACCTACTGGATGGAGGGGGATGCCCGCTATTGCCAGTGCGCTGCCGCATATGGCGAAGAGCCGGTGGAGGTGGGCCATGTTTCGTATAAAGGCGGCGTCTACTTTGTCGAATACCCGGACGGGGGGCTGGATATGCTGGCGGCGGACGGCAGCTTGATGCGCCATTTCCCGCCGGCGGACGACCCCGCCGGCTTTGTCGATACATTGGACCTGCCCGGCTGGGCAGTCGACCGCACGGCGGAAGGTGTGACCGCTTACGGCCCGGCGGGGGAGGCGTTTGCCTTTCCCTTCGGCGTAAAGCCGGTTTACGGGGCGGATGGCGTCTATCGGTTTTGCCGGTGGGATATGCGCAGCGGGGATGTGCTGGTCGATGAGACGGGCAGGGACCTCGCCGCCGGCTACCGCTCGATCGAATGGCTGGCGGATTTCCCCGGGGGGCCGGTGCTGCTGGCAAAGAGCGATAGGACGGTCAGCCTGCTTACCCTCGACGGCGGGACGCTCTGGCAGAAGGATTACCCGCCGGGCGGCGGCCCGTATGCGTGAGTGAGCCATTTCCCGCGCGTCCAACCTGCGCCCCGAAGGGCCTCCCACGCCGCGTCGGACATGGGATTCATAAGGGGCTAGGCGCCTTAAGGGTGCCGATACATATTTCCATTGTTTCAAAAAAGCCACGTTGTTGTATTGTTATTCTCAAATCCAAAAGGACAGGAGGTCTGCCCGATGAAAAAACGGCGTATATGGGCGCTAATCATGCTCCCCCTGCTGCTCGCGGCCTGCGCCCCGGCGGGGGAGGCAGGGACGACGGAAATTTCCTGCCCCACGGCGGAAGAACCGGCCCCGGACACCCTCCCCGGGCCGGAACACCCCTTTACCGCCGACACGGACCTGTCGGCCGCGCTGGGGGACTACCCCGGCCTTTTGCAGCTGTACGCCGCGCCCGGCGCGACGCTGGTGGGGCCTGCGGGGTACTACCGGGCGGCGGAGGAGGAGCGGCTGGACCTGCTCTACGACCGGCTGTCCCCCGGCTCGCCGGTGGAGTATTATGTTGCCTACCGCCGTCTGGAGGAGGAGAGCGAAGCCGCAAATACCGCCCTTTTTGAAAACGCGGTCTTTGATACAAGCGGCAGATGCGTCAGCGGCTACGACAAAACCGATATCCTGCTGCTGGCGGGGGATATCCTCGTCCGGGGGGATTACGGCGGGAAGAAGATGGATCCCAGCCGGATTTTGCCGACAGCGCCCTCTTTATCGACATCCGCACCGGCGAAATCCTCTGGGAGGCCGGGCGGTGTCTGGTGCGGGCGTTTGACGAAAACCACCTGACCGTTACGTTACAGGAATCGGAAGACGCCGAGCCGGAGCTGCTGCTGCTGGACGCCGCGACCCTACAGGTGGTCAAGCGGTTTCCCGGCGTGTCGGGGGAGGACGCGATTGGCGCGTCGGTGCCGGAGGGGTGTCTGAAGCTGCCGGACGGCTTTTACAGCCTGCCGCTGGACAGGACCTTTTCCGGGTTGGAACAATTCTGCGGGGAGGCGGCCCTATTGTGGAACGAGTCGGGCGGGTATGACGTCGTCCGGCTGTCGGACGGCGAAACGGTCGAAACGGGCGCCAGCCGCCGGTATGTCTTCTGGTCGGAGGCGGTCCGCTGCTGGGAAGGGGAAGCGCTCTGGCCGAAGTACTGCCTGGCCCCGGCTGCCTACGGTGACGAACCGGTGGAGGTTTACGCGGCCGGCGGCGGGCTGGAAGACGGATATTACATCGTCCGGTTTGAAGACCAGTCGGTCGATTTCCTTACGCTGGACGGGACGCTTTTCTATTCCATCCGCTCGGAAGATTTCGTCCATGCGCGTACCGATTTCTGGCCCGGCTGGGAACGGCGGGACTGGTATTTTATCGACGCGGACGACGGGCTTTACTACATCAGTTTAAAAGGGGAATCCATCTTTTTCCCCGGCCGGTCCAGCTACACCACCTCCTCCCTGATTCTGGAAGACGGGCTCTGCCGGTTTATCGCCTACGGGGAAGAGGGGCCGCAGATAATAGACGAAAACGGGACGGCGCTGACGGAGGGGATGGAAAGCCTTTACCCGGTCTATTTTGCCGGGGAAGACAGCCCCGCGATGGTAAACGCCGCGCAGGACGGGCAAACCGGCCTGATGGACTTAAACGGCAGCTGGCTCTGGCGGATACCGTCCTGACCAGCGGCAAGGAGGGATACCATGTCCAAAGAAGAAAAGAAGACCCATCTCCGCCGGGGGATGCTGGCGCTGCTGGCGGTGGCGCTGCTGCTGCTCTCCGGTTGTACGCGGGAGGGAAACCCGGCGGGGCCGGCTCCCGCGCCGTCCGAAACCGCGTCTGCCCAGACGCCTCCCGAAGAGCCGGAACAGGCCCCCGCACCGGATCCGATGGCGGACGGCAAACTGCGGTTCATCACCGATTATGACCGCAACCGCTCGACCGTCTTCCACGGCGGCCAGCTGGTCTATACCGGCCCCGGCATCGCGTTGGCGGTCGAAGGGGGCGGGGACGATTATTTTGTCATCCAGGACAACGCCGGGGAAGATACCTATACCTTTACCCTCTGCGACAGCGGCGGGCGGGTGATGCTCCCGGACATGGGCAGCTATCCGGCGGGCATCTACGGCAACTGGCTGTTGGTCTCCGGTTCCGGGGAGGAGGAGGGCAGCCGGGTCTACGACCTGCGGACGATGGCGCTTTCCGACCAGCAGCTGGGGCAGTTCACCTCCGTCTGCCGGACCGGGGACCGGCTTGCGGTCAACTGCGCGGACGGGCTTTACCTTTACGCCCTTTCCGACCTCTCGCTCATCGAATCCATCCCGGGCGGGTATGGGACGCTGCTGAAAGACTGGGGCCTCAGCGGCCTGCCGGAGGATCTGCAGGGCCTGCTGGCGATCAGCCGCGCGGACACAGGCAGTATGGAGATTTACGACCCCGAAACCGGCCGGCGGTTTGAAAACGTGGACAACCCGTTAATCGATGGCCTGCTGAGCGTCCGCCACGGGGATACCTACGACCTTTACGACCTGGAGACGGGGGAAGTGGTCGCGTCTGACTGGCGGGCATTCCTCTACTATTCCGACGCGGTCAAAATTTACCGGGCCGGGACTTCCTTCCTCATCTCCGCCCCGGCCTATGAAAATACCGAAGAGGTCCAGTATGCCTACCGCTGTTCCGGCGCGCCCTACATTTGCGTGCAGAAGGTAGACCAGTCGGTTGACCTGCTGGGGCTGGACGGGGCGCTGCTGCTGTCGGTCAAACCGGGGGAGGACGAGATGATCCTGGATGCCGGGGACGGGCTGCTGGTGCGGTATCAGGCGGGCGGCGGGAATGGCTGCACCGCCTACTGGCCGGACGGGCGGGAAGAATTTTTCCCGCAGTACCAGAATATTTTGAACTTTTACGGGCAGGAGGGGTATCTGCTCGGCAGTTACCAGGTGGGCCGCACCTACCTGTATGATCTGCTGGACGGGGAAGGGAACCTCCTGCTGGAAGGCCTGAAAAACTTCAGCGCCTGCGATTCGGACCGGTTTTTCTACGCCGAACGGGGTTTCCAGCATGGGTACCTGACCTTTTCGGGGGAATGGCTCTGGTCGGAAAGCATTTTCCAGTCGACCGGCGACGACCCGGCGGGCTATTGATGAGGAGGTATAGCATGAAACGGAAATGGATGGCTGTCTGGATGGCGCTCACACTGCTGGCGCTTGGCGGCTGCGGGCAGGCGGCGGAACCGGGATCGGAACCGGAATCCCTGCCGGAAAGTGCGGAGGTTTCCCTCTCTTCGGAACCGTCCGGGGATCTGTCTGAACCGGAACCCGAGCCGGAGAAAGCCTATACGCCCATTTTATCGCTGGACGAGTACCCGGCGGTCGACGGCTCGACCGCAAACCTGCCGCTGATGGCGCTGGTGATGGAGCGGGCGGCGGGGGCTTCCCCGGAAGTCGCCGAAAGCGCCGCCTATGCTTCCCGCACCGCCGACGCCTGGCGGAACCTGTCCAACGGCTGGGCAGACCTGCTGCTGGTTTATGAGGCCCCGGAGAATGTACAGCAGGAACTGGCCGGCGGGCCTGCGCTGGAAGTGACCGCGATCGGCCGGGACGCCCTTGTCTTTATCGTCAACGAACAAAACCCCATCCAGAGCCTGACGCAGGACCAGCTCCGGGACATCTACACCGGCGCCGTCTCCAACTGGTCGGAGCTGGGCGGGGAGGACGCGGAGATCGTCCCGTTTCAGCGAAATCCCGAGAGCGGGAGCAGCACCCTTTTTGACAAGCTGCTGATCGGGGACCGGGATCTGACCCTTCTGGACCCGCCGGAGGAATTCCGCCCGGCGACGATGGGCGGGCTGGTGGAAAGCCTGGCCGAATACAACAATTCCGGCAACGCGATCGGTTACTCGGTCTATTATTACATCAGCGAGATGTACGCCGAGCCCGGTCTCAAGCTGATGGCGGTAGACGGGGTGGAGCCTTCCTTCGACTCGATCCAATCGGAGGAATACCCCTTCTGCAACGCATTTTATGCCGCCATCCGGGCGGACGAGCCGGAGGACAGCCCGGCCCGGCAGCTGTATAACTGGCTTTTGTCTTCCGATGGCCGGCAGACGGTCCTCGACGCCGGATATGTCCCGGCCGGCGGGCCCGCCGCAGAATGACCCAACATTCAGCCTCCCTTCACACAGCAGTCACTTTCCGGTATTAAACTGAGATCATCCGGCGGGGGATTATCCGCCGGGATATCAGAAAGAAACGAGGCGAGCGGATGCCAAAGGGCAAAGGCAGGCTCCCGGCGGCTTTCTGCGCGCTCCTGCTGGCGCTGGCGCTCCCGTTTGGAAGCGTACAGGCGGCGGACAGCGCGCCCGCCGAAGAGGGGAGCGCATCCGAGCCGTTCGGCGAGCTGCCGGATATGCAGGCGCTCACCGACGCGCTGGAGATCATCGGCAGCACGCCGCTGGACAGCCTGTCCGGGAGCCAGCGGGAAGCGCTCTATGCGATCGGGATGGACCCCGATACGCTGGAGGAAAACGAGGCGCTGCTGAATGAAGTGCGGGAAAACCTCCCGCAGGAGGGGCCAAGTCCCGCCATATTGGCCGGCGGGGCCGCCGTTGCCGCCGCCGCGGCGGGGACAGGCGTCTGGTAAAAAAAAAAAAAAAAGCGGCGCAAATAAATTTTGACAGACTTCTTTACATTTCTCCCCAAAGCGCCGGGCAGGCTTTACCGCTTGCCCGGCGCGCTTTTTTTATGGGGATTGCCCATGGCCGCGTTATTTGCTTTGTACATCCCGCCGCTCCATCCGGCGCAGCCCCCAGCCTTCTGAATGTGAAAGGAGATAAAAAATCCCCCGGCCCGCATCGGTAAAGACGCGGGCCGGGGGACTATAGGGAATTGGGAGGTGGAAGGCGGGTTAACGCTTGCGGGCCGCCTGGGCGGCCTTGTAAGCCTCTTCAAACTTGTCGACATAATCGGCGATGACGTCGACCGACGCATCGATGCCGATCCGCCCGGAGTTGATGCAGAGGTCATAGTTCTCCGCGACGCCCCATTTGGAGTGGGCATAGAAGCTGTAATAGTTGGCGCGCTTTTTGTCCATCCGCTGGATCTCTTTCTGGGCGTTCCCCATATTGAGGTTGTACACGTTGACGCAGCGGTTGATCCGGTCGGTCATGTTGGAGCGGACAAAGACGTTGACGACGTTGTGCAGCTCCTTGAGGATGTAATCGGCGCAGCGCCCGACGATGACGCAGCCGCCTTTGGCCGCGACGTCCTTGATGATCTTGGTCTGCACCAGGAAGACCTTGTCGTTGAGCGGCAGGTCGGTCATGCCGGACAGGCCGCCGTGCATCAGGCCGGGGGTGACAGAGAGGGTGTACAAAAGGCTGCTGGACGCCCGCTCGTCGACCTTTTCAAAGATCTCTTTGCTGAAGCCGCTTTCCTCGACCGCCAGCTCGATCAGTTCCTTGTCGTAAAAGGGGATGTCAAACTTTTCGGCGAGCTTTTTGCCGATGAGACGCCCGCCGCTGCCGTATTGGCGGCTGATCGTGATCACAATGCTTTTTGCCATAATGATTCCTCCTGTCCTAAGCTATGCGTGGGAGCCGCGTACCGTTCAGATACAGGCCAACCGAGGAGAACTGTATATGGACTTGGTACACCTCTATTATGCCTGATAAAATGCCGCTTGTCAAGAAGAAAATGATAAAATTTATACAATCCGGCAAAACGTGCTTTCACATTTATGCAAGGTGACGAACTGCCGTCCGGAAGGGGAATAAACCGCAAAACATACATTCTGACGTTTGACAAAGCATTCCCCGTTTGGTATAATAAAATGTAAATGCCTTAGAGCGTGTTTGAAAACCTCTGCGCTCCAGGCGGATAAACCGGACTTAGGAGGCGTCTCAATGGCGAAAAAGAAGGAAGAATACGGCAACGAGAGCATATCCGCCCTCAAAGGCCCCGACCGGGTGCGTAAACGCCCGGCGGTCATCTTCGGCTCGGAGGGGCTGGAGGGGTGCGAGCATTCCTTTTTTGAGATCCTTTCCAACTCGATCGACGAGGCCAGGGCCGGTTACGGCAGTAAAATCCTTGTCACCCGCTACGCCGACGGGTCGATGGAAGTGCAGGATTTCGGGCGCGGGGTCCCGGTCGATTGGAACCCGAAGGAGAAGCGGTTTAACTGGGAACTGGTCTACTGCGAGCTGTACGCCGGCGGCAAATACCAGGACGGCGGGGACACCTACGAGTTTTCGCTGGGGCTAAACGGCCTGGGCAGCTGCGCCACCCAGTACAGCTCGGAATACTTCGACGTCGAGGTCTTCCGGGACGGCTACCAGTACAACCTCCATTTCGAGAAGGGGGAGCTGGTGGGCGAGATGCGGAAGACCCCCGCCCCGGGCCACAAGACCGGCACCCGCCAGCGCTGGCGGCCGGACCTCGAGGTCTTCACCGATATCGGCATCCCGGCGGAATACTTCCTCGATACCATCAAGCGGCAGGCGGTCGTCAACCCCGGCATCCAGTTCGAGTTTGTCGATAAATCGGGCGACAAGCCGGAGAAGACGGTCTTCTGCTATCAGAACGGCATCTCCGATTATTTAAAGGAACTGGTGGGGGAAAACAGCCTCACCGCCCCCGAATACTGGGAGGCGGAACGGACCGGCCGCGACCGGGAGGACAAGGAAGACTACCGAGTCAAGCTGTCGGTCGCCTTCTGCTTTTCCAACCGGCTGAAGCTGACCGAGTACTACCACAATTCCAGCTTTCTCGAATACGGCGGCAGCCCCGAACGGGCGGTGCGCCAGGCGTTCACCTCCCAGATCGACGCCTACCTCCGTTCGAGCGGCCGGTACCTGAAAAACGAGTCGAAGATCACCTTTGCCGACGTCGAGGACGCGCTGGTGCTCATTTCTTCCTCCTTCTCGACCCACACCTCCTACGAGAACCAGACCAAAAAGGCGATCACCAACAAGTTTATCTACGAGGCGATGACTGATTTCCTCAAGCACCAGCTGGAGATCTATTTCATCGAAAACCCGGTCGACGCCGGTAAGATCGCCGAGCAGATTCTGATCAACAAGCGCAGCCGCGAAAACGCCGAGAAGACCAAGTTAAACATCAAGAAAAAGCTCCAGGGGAACATGGATTTGCTCGGCCGGGTGCAGAAGTTTGTCGACTGCCGCAGCCGCGACACTTCTAAGCGGGAGCTGTTCATCGTCGAGGGCGACTCGGCGCTCGGCAGCGTCAAGCTCTCCCGGGATGCCGAGTTCCAGGCGATCATGCCGGTCCGGGGGAAGATCCTCAACTGCCTCAAAGCCGACTACGACAAGATCTTTAAAAGCGAGATCATCACCGACCTGTTAAAGGTTTTGGGCTGCGGGGTGGAAGTCAAGAGCAAGTCGAATAAGGACATCTCCTCCTTCGACCTGTCGGCCCTCCGTTGGAACAAGGTCATCATCTGCACCGACGCCGACGTCGACGGTTTCCAGATCCGGACGCTGATCTTGACGATGCTCTACCGGCTGACCCCGACGCTGATCGAAAAGGGGTATGTCTACATCGCCCAGACCCCCCTTTACGAAATCACCACCCGCACCCGCACCTACTTCTGCTACAACGAGCAGGAGAAGGACGAGGTGATGGGCTTGATCGAGGGGCAGAAGTTCACGATCCAGCGCTCCAAGGGCCTCGGCGAGAACGACCCGGATATGATGTGGCTGACGACGATGAACCCGGCCACCCGGCGTGCCATCAAGGTCGACCCGGCGGACGTGGAGGAGACGGCCAAGTGGTTCGACCTGCTGCTGGGGGACGACCTCCAGGGGCGGAAGGACTATATCGCCGGGCATGGGCAGGAGTATTTGGAGCTGGCGGACATTTCGTAAATTAATGAATATTGGAAAATGAAGGATTGGCCGTTTCACGGCCTCCATTGTATACGAGGACAGGACATTTGCCATTTTGCCGCCGGGAGGTTTGACCATGAAACGATTTCCGATGATTTTACTTGCCCTTGCCGCCGCTTTCACTTTCACTGCTTGCCAGGGGAGCGCGGAGAGCGATTATTCCCAGCCGATGGAGACGCCCGGCGTCGCTTCTTACGAGCTTTCAGACGAAGCGGCCTATCTTGTAAGTGCCTATGGGCTTAGCACAAATTCGTGGATATACCGTTTTCGTTCCCCGGAAGGGGCGAAAGGGTTTAACGTCAATGCTTATACCCTGTCGGAGACGGGAGAGTGGGTAGAGAATGGGCTCGGCGGGATCTTTTTTGACGAGCCGCAGCCGGAAGGCGGATTGACCGGCGTTTTTACGCTGGTCCGGGAAAAAGACGGCAGCCTTACCCTCCATATTCTGAGCGACGGAGCCAGTTATGAGGCGTCGACTGAACCGGTGGCGTTGGAGAGTTATTCCGGTTCGTCGGTTCACTGTGCGGATGATGCGCCGGCGGAAATTGGAGAAGAAATCCCGGTGTGGCTCGCGGGCTACACGACGGGGGATACGCTGAATAGCTATCTGATTACGGATTTCTTTACCCCGGAGAACCTCTCCGGTCTGGATTTTGCCCAGGCTGTGACGGTGGAGTTTACCGAAGAACAAACCGATTGATAGAAAGGACTGGCGCCGATGCCGAAACGAGAGAAAAAAACGAAAACCGCCCCCGCCCATGGGGACGCCTGGATCAAGGACGCCGGCGTCGTCGCCCGCCAGCCGATCACCGATACGCTCCAGCTCAACTACATGCCCTACGCGATGAGCGTCATCATCTCCCGCGCCCTGCCGGAGATCGACGGGTTCAAGCCCTCCCACCGCAAGCTCCTCTACACGATGTACAAGATGGGGCTTTTGACCGGCCCCCGCACCAAGTCGGCAAACGTTGTCGGCCAGACGATGCGGCTAAACCCCCACGGCGACCAGGCTATCTACGACACAATGGTCCGGCTGACCCGCGGCAACGAGGCGCTCCTGCACCCCTATGTCGACTCGAAGGGCAACTTCGGCAAGGCCTATTCCCGGGATATGGCCTGCGCCGCCTCCCGGTACACCGAGGTGAAGCTGGAAAAGATCGCGGCCGAGCTCTTCCGGGACATCGACAAGGACACCGTCGACATGGTCCCCAACTACGACAACACGATGACCGAGCCGT
>CALXKG010000215.1 GCA_944388825.1 uncultured Clostridia bacterium
TTTACGCGGCGGCGGCGGCGGCGATGCTGGTGCTGGCGGGGCTTCTGGAAAACCGGGGGATGCGGGTGTTTTATGTGGCGATCCCCTATGTGGTCGCGCTGCTGCCGGCGGCGCTGACGCTGGCGGGGGCCTGGTACGCCTTCCGGTTCAAGGAGCCGCTCAAGCGGGCGGAGGCCGACCGCGCCTGGCGGCGGCTGAAATGGACGCCGGTTTTCGGGCTGGCCTGCACCCTCGTCTCGGCGGCGGGCGGGGCGGTCTATATGGCGCTGGCGGGGTTCAAGCTGTGGGAACTTGTATATATCCTGCTGCTGCTCGCCGTCTCCCTCTGTTTTGCCGGCATCTGGGCCCTTTCCCGCTGCTGGAAGGTGGAGGAGCTGCCGGGCGGGGAAGGACCGGAAACGTAATACATCTGTCCTTCTCTCAAGGACGTGGCCCGCGCCCGTGCTGCTGCCGCTCTTTCCCGGGAAAAACATATTATATGGAAGAAAGCTGGCTGAAACGGGCGGGCCGTCCGCCGGGGGCGGCGGAGAAGGGAAGCGGGTGTCCTTTATTTACATACAGCTGTCCGGGGACAGGCGTCCCGCGGGCGATCGGAACAGAAGCGGTGGGGCTGCCGGGAGGCGGCCCCGCTTTTTTTATGCCGGTATGCCTTCAGCGATTTAGACTGTTAAGCAGAGACGGACAAATGAACAAATTTTGTCCCCGCAGAAAAAAATCCTTGACAGATCGAATACCGGAGTATATAATAGGGGCATACCGCTGCAAGTTGATATGTATATAAATTCACATAAATGCGCATATGATTGCATACGGGTGGATAAAATAGGAATATTCCGGTAATATATACATAAACAGCCAGGAAGGTGACGCAGCAGCGCCCGTTTTCCTGCGAATCCCGGCAGCGTCCAAAAAGGAGTGGTCCGTATGAAAAAACGTTTCCGCAGGCTGATGGCCTGCCTGCTCGCCGCCGCCGTCGGCGCCGGCGCTTTGACCGGGTGCGCTTCCGGCGGGACCGAAACGTCTGCGCCGTCTGAAACTGCGAGCGCTTCCGAAAGCGCCCCCGCTTCCGAGCCGGAAGGGGAGGATGGCGGCGATGTCCCGCTGGTCTACGCGACCAACACCCTGAACCAGAAGTTCAACCCGTTTTACTATACGGTGCTGTACGACGGCGAAGTCACCCAGGTCTGCCTGGACACCCTGCTCTTTGTCGACCGCGCCGGGCTGATGGTCTACGACGGGCTGGGCGGGGAGACCCGCGAATACAACGGCACCGAGTATACCTATGAGGGGCTGTCGTCCTGCACCGTCGACCAGGGGGAGGACACCACCACCTATACCTTCAAGTTGCGGGAAGGGGTCAAGTTCGCCGACGGGGAAGAAATGAACGCCGATGACGTGATCTTCTCCCTCTACGTCATCCTCGATCCCAACTATACCGGCATCCAGACCCTTTACTCGGAGGATATCGTCGGCCTCAACGCCTACCGCACCCAGACCTCCGACGCCGCCTTTGCAGAGTACGGCGCGATCTTTGACGGCATCGCCGCCGGGGAGGGCGGGTACGACCAGGCGCTGGTCGATTCGTATAACGGCCTGCTGCAGGAGGCCTGGACCGCCGACCTGGAGGCGCTGGTCGACGGCAACATGACCAGCTATGCCGATTACATCGAACAGTATACCGGCTTCACCGCCGATGCGGTCACGGCGGACGAGGGTTTGCAGATCGCCTTCTCGATGGTGCTGGACGAGACCGGCTCGATCGCGGACGGGGTGCTGACCACCGCCGGCGGCGGCAGCTTTGACCTTGCGGCCGGGACCGTCCCGTCGATCGGCGACTACTACGACGCCGTCTATGCCGCGTTTGAAGGGGACGCCGCCGCGTACTATGAAGCGGAGGGCGCCGGCAGCGAGACCGTCCTGGACGCGGCGAAGGAAGCCTTTATCCTCGCAAACGGCCAGGATGAAGCGGGCGAAGGGGTGCCGAATATTTCGGGCATTCAGAAGATCGACGACTATACCGTTTCGGTCACCACCAACGGGTTCGCGGCGTCGACCATCTACAAGCTGGCGGGCGTGCCGATCGCCCCGATGCATTACTACGGCGACGAATCGCTCTACGACTATGAGAACAACCAGTTCGGCTTCCCCTACGGCGACCTCTCGAAGATCGAGGACAACCTGGAGCCGATGGGCACCGGCCCCTATGTCTTCGACCGGTACGAAAACAAGACCGTCTATTTTGACGCCAACGAGTACTACTGGAAGGGCGAGCCCAAGACCAAACAGATGCAGTGGCGGGAGACCGCGCCCGATGATATGATCGCGGCGATCGGCACCGGCGCCGCCGACGTCACCGCCCCCGCCAGCTCGGTCGAGGCGTACGACGAGATCCGCTCCTACAACGCCAACGGGGATGTGGACGGGGATACGCTGACCATCACCCCCTATGAGCTGCTGGGCTACGGCCTGCTCGGCATCAACTCGTCGACCGTCAATGTCGGCGGCGAAAACGGCTCGGAAGCCTCCATCAACCTGCGCAAGGGCCTTGCGACCGTCCTCGCCGTCTACCGCGACATCGCCATCAGCTCCTACTACGGCGAAGGGGCGGACGTCATCGAGTATTCCATCACCTCCGTCTCCTGGGCCGCGCCCCAGCCGACCGACTCCGGCTATTCGGAAGCCTTCTCGACCGACGTGGACGGCAACCCGATCTACACCGCCGATATGACCGACGACGAACGGTATGCCGCCGCCCTGGAAGCGGCCAAGGGCTATTTCCTCGCGGCCGGGTACACCTGGGACGAGGCCTCCGGCAAGTTTACCGCCGCGCCGGAAGGGGCGAAGCTCTCGTATGAGCTGATCATCCCCGGCGGCGGCACCGGCGCCCATCCCGACTTCATGCTGGCGGAGTATGCCCGCGACGCGCTGGCCAGCATCGGCATCACCCTCGTCATCAACGACCCCAGCGACACCAACGTCCTCTGGAACGCGCTGGACGCCGGCACCCAGGAGCTCTGGTGCATGTCCTGGGCGCAGACGGCCGACCCGGATATGTATCAGCTCTGGCACTCCAGCAATACGCTGGGCAAGCCCGGCTCGACCGGCTCCAACTACGCCTGCCTGGAAGACCCGCAGCTGGATGAACTGATCATGGAGGGCCGCTCCAGCTCGGACACCAGCTTCCGCAAGGCGGTTTACCAGCAGTGCCTGGATATCATCCGCGACTGGGCGGTCGAGATCCCGATCTTCCAGCGCAACGAGCTGTTCCTCTTCTCGTCCGAGCGGGTCAATATGGACACCGTCACCCCCGACATCACCTCCTTCTGGGACTGGATGCACGACCTCGAAAAGCTGGAAATGAACGGCTGATCGGACTGATCCTGCAAAAATCAGCTTGTTAAAGCGGCAAAATACCGGGTTTTCTGCGTCGATTATGCGTAAATTATCCAAAATAACGCGTATATTTTGCTTAAAAACGCCGAAAATCCGGAAATAGCCGTGAAATACCCGGTTTTGCAAAAGAAAGTCCTTGACAAATAAAATTCTTTTGGTACAATAAGGCCATACTCCTACAGCGGACAGCTTTCCGCAACAGGAGTACATAGCGTCCCGAACAGGCGGGGCCAAGACTATAAGGAGGGGATCCCCCTATGAAAACGAATCTCAAGAAGTTCCTCGCGATCGCACTGGTAGCGGCCATGTCGGCCGGCAGCTTCGCCTCCTGTGGCGGCGAAACGACGTCCGAGCCGAGCTCCAGCGAACCCGCATCGACCGAAACGTCGGTCGTGGCGGAATCCGGGTCGGAAGAGGGGACGGAAACGGCGTCCGACGGGTCCACCCCGTTCGTTTACGCCACCGACGCGTTCTCCCAGAAGTTCAACCCCTTTATTTATACTACCGTCTATGACGGGGAGGTCTCCGCCGTCTGTGTCGAGACCGTCGGCGATTACACCCGCAACGGCTCGGTCATCATGGAGGGCCTGGGCGAGGGTACCACCGAGGAATACAACGGCACCGAATACAACTACCAGACCCTTTCCAACATCACCGTCGACCAGGCGGAGGACTCCACCACCTACACCATCCAGCTGCGGGAGGGCGTCCTCTTCGCCGACGGGGAAGAGATGAACGTCGACGACCTGATCTTCTCGATGTATGTGCTGCTCGACCCCAGCTATACCGGCACCAATACCTTCGCCTCCAATGAGATCACCGGCCTGGACGCTTACCTGAGCGGGGAAGCCACCAGCGTCGAGGGCATCCAGCGGGTGGACGACTACACCATGACCCTGACCACCGACGGCTATTCGGTCACGACGATCTATGACATCATCGGCGTCCCGGTCGCCCCGGTCCACTGGTACGGCGACGCGTCCCTCTACGATTACGAGAACGACAGCTTCGGCTTCGCGTTCGGCGACCTGTCCGCGGTCGAGGGCAACCTGGAACCGATGGGCACCGGCCCCTACGTCTTCGACCGGTACGAAAACCGCGTCGTCTATCTGGACGCCAACGAGAACTACTGGAAGGGCGCGCCCAAGATCCAGCAGATGCAGTTCAAGGAGACCAGCGAGTCGGATAAGGCCGCCGCGATCTCCACCGGCACCGCCGACTTTACGTCTCCTTCCGGCTCGATCGCGACCCTGACCGAGATCTCCTCCTATAACGACAACGGCGAGACGGTCGGCAACGTCGCGACCACCGTCTCCTACGACAACAACGGCTACGGCTATGTCGGCATGAACGCCTCGACGATGAACGTCGCCGGCGACCCCGCCTCCGACGCTTCCAAGAACCTCCGCAAGGGCTTCGGCACCCTGTTCGCGGTCTACCGTGACATCTGCTGCGACTCCTACTACGGCGACGCGGCGAAGGTCATCCAGTACCCGATCTCCGACGCCTCCTGGGGCGCGCCGAAGGAGACCGACGACGGCTTCTCCAACGCCTACTCGGTCGACGTCGGCGGCAACCCGATCTACACTTCCGGCATGACCGACGAAGAGAAGTTTGACGCGGCCCTTACCGCTTCCATCGGCTACTTCCAGGCGGCCGGCTACACCTGGGACGAGGCTTCCGGCAAGTTCACCGCCGCCCCCGAAGGGGCGCAGATGGCCTACGAGGTCATCATCCCGGCCGACGGCGGCGAAGACCACCCGGCTTACCTGCTCTGCGAATACGTCCGCTCGGCGCTGGAGTCGATCGGCCTGACGCTGACCATCAACAACCCCTCCGATTCCAACCAGATGTGGACGACGATCGACGCCCGTACCCACAATATGTATACGGCGGCCTTCTCGTTCGGCGGCAGCCCCGACCCCGACTGCTATGACCGGTATTACTCGGGCGAGATCGAGAGCGGCAACAACAACAACGCCATCAGCGACCCCACGCTGGACGAACTGCTGGTGAACGGCCGGATCTCCGCCGACCAGAGCTACCGCCGCGCGGTCTACCGCGAAGCGCTGGACATCGTCCGCGACTGGGCGGTCGAAGTCCCCTATTATCAGAGACAGAACATCTACGTCTACTCGACCGAGCGGGTCAACATGGACACCGTCACCCCGGACATCACCACCTTCTGGGATTGGCAGCATGACCTGGAGAAGCTCGAGATGAACTGAGATCGATCCCTCTCCTTATAACCGATAAAGCGGCCCGGCGGCCCAAAATGCACAGCCGGGCCGCTTTATCCTGCAAAAGTTTTTTCATCAGGCGGCAAAAGCCCGGAATTTGTCCGGAATGCTTTGCCTAAAATAGACAGTTTTCGACGCGGATTTTGCGGAAACTGCTGAAAATCCGTAAAAAACAGGAAAAACGGCGTTTACAGAAACGAAAGACCTTGACGAAATTCTTTTTTTCTGATAAAATAGCATCATGTAACCGGCAGATGGACAGGTTGTACTCCTGTGAGAACAACGCTGTCCTTTTCCGCTTATGAACGGCGGACGGTTTCAGAATTTGCCCCGGCAGACGGGGAATGATTCTTTAAGGAGAGGATCTAACGTGAAAAACAATCTCAAGCGCCTGTGCGCGATCGCGCTGGTCGCGGCTATGTCCGCCACCGCTTTCGCGTCCTGTGGCAACGGCGGGGAGTCCAGCGAGGCTTCCTCTAACCCTTCCGAGCCGGCTTCCACCGTGGAGTCTTCCGGCGAAGAGACCCCCGATGGGGGGGTTCCTCTGGTTGTCGCCTATGATACCTTCAACCAGAAGTTCAACCCGTTCTTCTCGACTGTCCAGTACGACTCGGACGTCGCGGCGATCGCAGTCGAGTCCCTGATCGGCAACGACCGCTCCGGCGCGATCATCTACAACGGCATCGAGGGCGAGACCCACAGCTACAACGGCACCGACTATACCTATAAGACCCTGTCGGACGTCACCGTCGACCAGGGCGAGGACACCACCACCTACACCATCAAGCTGCGGGAAGGCGTCCTGTTCGCCGACGGCGAGGAACTGACCGCGGACGACGTCATCTTCTCGTTCTACGTCTACCTCGACCCGTCCTACGACGGCTCGACCACCCTCTACTCCGAGGACATCATCGGCCTGCAGGAATACCGCACCCAGACCTCGTCCGAAGTCTATGAGAAGTACAACACGATGTTTGATTACTTCCAGGCCAACGGCGATGCGGGTGAATACGGCGACGAGATGCTCGCAAACTACAACCAGGCGGTCACCGATACCTGGAAGGCCGACCTGCAGGGGATCGTCGACGGCGTCATGGCCGACTACGGCTCCGCGCCCGCTGACTACGGCTTCGGCGAATTCACCGCCGACGACCTGGCCGCCAACGAGGGCCTCCAGATCGCCTACGGCATGTTCATGTGGAGCTTCGCGACGCTGGACGGCGGCGTCCTGACCGCGACCGATTCCGGCGCGACCTTCGACCTGGCAAACGGCGTTTACCCGACCATCGACGACTTCTATGCCGCCGCCAACGCCAAGTACCCGACCGCCGCCGATTATGATACCGCCGGCGAGTCCTACACCGGCGCTTCGGTCATGGCCGACGCCCGTGAGAACTTCATCTCCACCTACGGCGCCCAGGACGAATCGATGGGCGAGGAAGGCGTCCCGAACATCGAGGGCATCAAGAAGCTGGACGACTACACCGTTTCGGTCACCACCAACGGTTTCTCGGTCACCACCATCTACAACCTCGGGATCCGCGTCGCGCCGATGCACTACTACGGCGAGGCGGAGCTGTACGATTACGAGAACAATATGTTCGGCTTTGAGTACGGCAACCTCGACCACGTCCGCGACAACCTGGAGCCGATGGGCACCGGCCCCTACGTCTTCGACAAGTACGAGAACCGCACCGTCTACTTCACCGCCAACGAGAACTACTGGCAGGGCGCGCCGAAGACCAAGACGATGCAGTGGAAAGAGACCAACTCCGCCGATAAGGTCGCCGCTGTCGGCACCGGCACGGCTGACTTCGCGAACCCCTCCGGCTCGCTCTCGGTCCTGGAGGAGATCTCTTCCTATAACGACAACGGCGAGACCACCGGCAGCGTGCTCCAGACCATCTCCTACGACAACCTGGGCTACGGCTATATCGGCCTCAACGCCCTGAACATGAAGGTCGGCACCTCCGAAGAGGACATCGGCACCGAGGCTTCCCGCAACCTGCGCCGCGGCTTCGCGACCCTGTTCGCCGTCTACCGCGACATCGCCAACGATTCTTATTACGGCGACGCTGCCAAGGTCATCAACTACTCGATCTCCGACTGCTCGTGGGCTGCCCCCCAGGCGACCGACGAAGGGTATGAGGTCGCCTATTCGACCGACGTCAACGGCGACCCGATCTACACCGCCGATATGACCGACAAAGAGAAGTTCGACGCGGCCCTCAAGGCATCCATCGGCTTCTTCCAGGCGGCCGGCTATACCTGGGACGAGGCTTCCGGCAAGTTTACCGCGGCCCCCGAAGGCGCTGAAATGTCCTACGAGGTCATCATCCCGGCGGACGGCGGCGAAGACCACCCGGCTTACCTGCTCTGCGAGTATGTCAGACAGGCCCTCGAGTCGATCGGCATCACGCTGGTCATCAACAACCCGTCCGACTCCAACGCCCTCTGGACCGCGCTGGACGCCAACACCGAGGATATGTGGACGGCTGCCTGGTCTTCCACCATCGACCCGGATATGTACCAGACCTGGCACTCCAAGAACGTCGTCGGCGTCCCCGGCTCCACCGGCTCCAACCATGCTTACCTGATCGACGAACAGCTCGACCAGCTGATCATGGACGCCCGTGTGTCGCCTGACCAGGAATACCGCAAGGCGATCTACAAACAGTGCCTGGATATCATCAAGGACTGGGCGGTCGAGGTTCCGTACTACCAGAGACAGAACATCTACGTCGCTTCTGTCGAACGGATCAACATGGACACCATCACCCCCGATATCACCCCGTACTGGAACTGGATGCAGGACATCCATCTCCTCGAGATGAACTGAGCAAAACCCCAATAGTACCATAACGCGAGGTCTATTGCCGCAGGACAGTGCGGCCCATCGCAAAGGCGCGATGGGCCCCTGTTTTGGGGCAGTTTGTTGGTTTATGGCGGCACAAGCTGTCGGACAGGCCCGGACTTTGTGTGAAAACTTACCATAATTTCCAAAAGGAGGGGACTAAATTCTATGCGCAAATTTGTAATCAAACGGTTGCTGATCAGCGTCGTCATCTTCTTCTTTGTCGCGCTGATCCTGTATACCATCATGCGCTGTATCCCGACGTCCTTCGTAGAGTCCCAGGCCAGACAGCTTTCCCAGCTGCCGGGCGCAAAGAGCTATGAGGAATGGCTGGCGCAGCTGACCGAAATGTACAACCTCGACAACACCATCATCGAAGGGTACTTCTCCTGGCTGTGGAACTCGCTGCAGGGCAACTTCGGCGACAGCTGGTACTGGACCGCGCCGGTTTTGGAGAAGTTCGGCGATTCGATCTGGTACTCCTTCACGCTGGGCGCGATCACCTTCGTCTTACAGATCGTCATCGCGATCCCGCTGGGCATCCTCGCCGCCCGCAAGCAGTACGGCATGGCCGACTACGTCGTCACCGTCATCGCGCTGGTCGGCATCTCGCTCCCGACCTTTTTCTTTGCGACGCTGCTGAAATACGTCTTTTCGATCAACCTCGGCTGGTTCGACCTGTACGGCATTGTCGGCCGTTTCTACGACCAGCTCTCCCCGATGGGCAAGATCCTCGACATGGCCAAGCACCTGGTGCTGCCGGTCGCGACCCTGACCATCATCAACATCGGCTCGCTGATGCGGTATACCCGCACCAACATGCTCGAAGTCTTAAACTCCGACTATATCCGTACCGCCCGTGCCAAGGGCCTGTCTGAGAGCGTCGTCGTCAACAAGCACGCTTTCCGCAACACCCTGATCCCGGTCGTCACGCTGCTCGGCGGGTCGCTTCCCGGCCTGTTCTCCGGCGCGATGATCACCGAGACGCTGTTCCAGATCCCCGGCATCGGCTACGTTTCCTACGACGCCATGGTCAACGGCGATATTCCTTTCTATATGTTCTACTCCAGCTTCCTGGCGATTTTGACCCTTTTGGGTATGCTGCTCGCGGACATCATGTACGCGGTCGTCGACCCGCGGGTCCGCCTCGATTGATGAAGCAACGCCCCATCCCATAACGAAAGGAAGGATACCTTTTGTCTATCGAAGAAAAGAAAACCGTCGAGAACGTCGATCCCGAGCTGGATCCCCAGGGCCCCGGTTCCGAAGACCTTGCCCTCGACGACGAACGCCGGGTCAAAGTCCTCTCGCCGGGCGCGATGGTCGCCAAGCGGTTTTTCCGCAACAAGCTCGCCATGGCGGGTATTATCATCCTGATCTGCATGTTTATCTTCTCGTTTATCGGCGGGGCGGTCTCCCCCTACGGCGAGAGCCAGATCTTTGAGGATTACGAAGAGGTCGTCACCAACTTTGCCGGCGCGACGCTCAACACCGACTACCGCTATGTCGAGGCGTACAGCGGTTCGCTGCCCACCACCGCCCGCACCTCGATGATCCTGGCGGTCAACCAGGGCGCCGACACCTACGAGGCGGGGGAGAACACCTACGCCCTCCAGGAGATCGGCGAACACAGCTACCTCATCTCCGGCACCGCCACCGTCGCCCAGGCTGACCGGCTGGCCGGTTCCTATGTCCTCACGTCCGATGTGGTCGAAGTGACCGACGACCTTTCCGCCGCCTTCAACGAGGCGATGAACGCCGGCGCTTCCACCTTCACCTACGGCGGCACCGAGTATACGATCACCGGTTCCGGCCGCACCTATTATATGAGCGCGATGCAGGAACTGGGCTTCGCGACCCAGGAGATCATCGAGGCGGAAGGCCTCTCCTACCAAGCGAAGAAGGAAGCGCTCGTCTCGCTGCTGGCGGGCGACTCCACCTTTGAAGCCGACGGCGCCAGCTATACGATGGAGATCGACGGCAGCACCGCGATCATCTTCTCCGGCTCGGACGAGATCGGCACCATCTCCTCCTACTCGATCCAGGGCGTCGAGAACGGCACCGTCATCTCTACCGAACTCCGCGCCGCGATCATCGAGGCGATCGAGAACGACACCGCCGCTTTCACCCTTCCCGACGCGGAAGGCAACGAAGTGGAGTATGAGGTCGTCCGGGAGAACGAACGGTATACCATCCGCACCGCCTCCTCCACCCGCCTGATCCAGACCTACCTGGCCCCCTCCAAGGCCCACCTGCTCGGCACCGACGGCGCCGGCATGGACATCCTGACCCGCCTGATGTACGGCGGGCGGATCTCGCTGCTCATCGGCTTTGTCGTCGTCATCCTCGAGACGATCATCGGCGTCGTGCTGGGCGGCCTGGCCGGCTACTTCGGCAAATGGGTGGATATGCTGATCATGCGGATCGTCGATATCTTCTACTGCATCCCCACCTGGCCGATCCTGATCATCCTGGGCGCCGTCATGGACTCCTACCAGGTCGACGCGAAGGTGCGTATCTACTTCATGATGGTCGTCCTGGCCGTCCTCGGCTGGCCCTTCATCGCCCGTATCGTCCGCGGTCAGATCCTCTCGCTGCGTGAGCAGGAATTCATGGTCGCCGCCGAAGCGACCGGTATCTCGGTCTCCAGACGGATCTTCCGCCACCTGGTCCCCAACGTCATCCCGCAGCTGATCGTCCAGTGCACGATGGCGCTCGGCGGCATCATCCTGACCGAGTCGACGATGTCCTTCCTCGGCATCGGCGTCAAATTCCCCTACGCTTCCTGGGGCAACATCATCTCGTCGGTTTCCAATGTCTTTGTCATGACCAACTACTGGTACTGCTGGATCCCGGCCGGTTTCTGCATCCTGATCACCGTCCTCGGCTTCAACTTTGTCGGCGACGGCCTGCGGGACGCATTTGACCCGAAGATGAAACGCTGAGGGAAAGGAGCGCGCAGCAGATGTTTAATAAGAAAAAAGATGCAAACTATATCTCCGGCAAGGAATCCCGCGAGATCTCCCGCAAAAACCGGAAGATCACCAAGGAGCTGGAGAAAAAGCGGGACCGCAAGCACGTCGACCCCGCCGAATATACTTCCCAGATGCACGACCCCAAAAACGTCCTGGAAGTCGATAACCTGCACACCTACTTCTTTACCGATATCGGCACCGTAAAGTCGGTCGACGGCGTCTCCTTCGACGTCCCGGCCGGCAAGACGGTCGGCATCGTCGGCGAGTCCGGCTGCGGCAAGAGCGTCACCTCGCTCTCGATCATGCAGCTGGTCCAGCGGCCGACCGGCCAGATCGTCGAGGGCGAGATCCGCTTTGCCGGGGCCGACATGGTCTACGACATCGCCAAGACCCCGACCCGGGTCATGCAGAAGATCCGCGGCAACCAGATCGCGATGATCTTCCAGGAGCCGATGACCAGCTTAAACCCGATCTTCCGGATCGGGATGCAGATCGAAGAGGTCTTAAAGCTCCATTACCCCGACTGGGATAAGGACAAGGTCAAGGCCCGGACGATCGAGATGCTGGAGATGGTCGGCATCGCCAACGCCGAAGGCGTCTACCGGATGTACCCCCACGAGCTGTCGGGCGGTATGCGGCAGCGGATCTGCATCGCGATGGCGCTGGCCTGCTCGCCGCGGCTGATCATCGCCGACGAGCCCACCACCGCGCTGGACGTCACCATCCAGGCGCAGATCCTCGACCTTCTGCGGCACCTGAAGGACCGGATCAACTCCTCGATCATGCTGATCACCCACGACCTCGGCGTCATCGCCGAGATGGCGGACTATGTCGTCGTCATGTACGCCGGCCGGATCGTCGAGAAGGGGACCGTCCACGACATCTTTAAAAACCCGAGCCACCCCTACACCATCGGGCTGATGAACTCCAAGCCGGTCGTCGGCAAGAAGATCGACGAGCTTTACTGCATCCCCGGCAAGGTCCCCAACCCCATCGCGATGCCCAACTACTGCTACTTCCGCGACCGCTGCGAGATGCGGACCGAGAACTGCGACGGCGATTACCCGCCCGTCATCCAGCTGTCCGAGACCCATCAGTGCAGCTGCTACCGTTACCTCGACTACCTTGAGAAGAAGAAAGGGGAGTGACCGCCATGAGTGAAATGGAAAAGAAAGCAGCGCAGCAGGACGACGTCCTCCTCGAAGTGCGGGACCTCAAAAAGTATTTCCCCATCAAGGGCGGCCTGTTTAACAAAGTCGTCGGCCAGGTGCGGGCTGTCGACGGGATCTCCTTCAAATTAAAGCGCGGTACGACGATGGGCCTGGTCGGCGAGTCCGGCTGCGGCAAGTCGACCGCCGGCCGGACGATCCTCCGGCTTCTGGAGCGCACTTCCGGCGAGATCCTCTTCAACGGCACCGACATCGGCACCCTCTCTAAAAAACAGCTCCGGGCCATCCGCCCGAAGATCCAGATCATCTTCCAGGACCCCTATTCCTCCCTCTCCCCCCGGCTTCCGGTCGGCGAGATCATCGGCGAGGCGGTCCGGGAGCACGGCATCGTCGCCAAAGAGGACTACGACGAGTATCTGGACAACATCATGAACGAGTGCGGGCTCCAGCCCTTCCACAAGGACCGCTACCCCCACGAGTTTTCGGGCGGCCAGCGGCAGCGGATCTGCATCGCCCGCGCCCTGGCGCTCAACCCCTCCTTCGTCGTCTGCGACGAACCGGTTTCGGCGCTGGACGTCTCGATCCATGCGCAGATCATCAACCTGCTGAAGGATCTGCAGCGGGAACACAACCTCACCTACCTCTTCATCTCCCACGACCTGTCGGTTGTCGAGCACATCTCCGACACCATCGGCGTCATGTACCTGGGCAACCTCGTCGAGACGGGGGATAAGGAGGACATCTTCGCGAACCCCCTGCACCCCTACACCCAGGCGCTCTTCTCGGCCATCCCGATGCCCGACCCCGACGCCAAGATGAACCGGGTCATCCTCGAGGGTTCGATCCCGTCGCCCGCCAACCCCCCGTCCGGCTGCAAGTTCCACACCCGCTGCCGCTACTGTATGGAAAAGTGCAGCAAGGAGGAGCCCGCCACCTACGAGGTCGAGCCGGGCCATACCGTCACCTGCCACCTCTACGCCGGCGGCAACAAGAAGCTCCCGGAACTGCCCCCGCAGGACCCGAACGCCGTTTCCGCCGCCGACTGAACCCTGTACGCAAAACCACCTCGTCCGCGGGGTGGTTTTTGGCTGTTATACGGGAATATGCCCCGGCGGGATGTGCGCCCGTCCCGGGAAATGATGAGGAAAGAGGGTATTTAGATGGCTAAGAAGAAAAAACGCCCCGATTGGGACGACGGGCGGACGATCGCCAGCATGAACGTCGACGGGATGCCCTGGTACCGCCCCGGCCCCGACCTTCCGGGCAGCGGGGACGCCCGCCCGGAAGAGGGGGAGGAAGGGGAGGACGGCCTGCTCCGCCCCGGGAAACGGGAAGAGCCGCCCGTCCTCCGCGGCAGGGCGCTGCGGCGGCTGATGGTCAGCGCGACACTCATTGGGCTGGTGCTGGCGCTTGTTTTTGTCGGGGCGGCGTTCCTGTTTATCCAGCTGCTGCTCCATGTCTGGAATTAAAAGGATGATAAAACGGCTGTTTTGGATGGTTGTGCCAAACAGCCGTTTTTCTCTTGACAAAAACTGTCGATTCTGGTATCCTATATATAGTATGCAATTCAAAATGCGCAACGGAAAGGAACGGACAATATGGCGTATCGGAAACAGTTTAACGGCTATTACACCGT
>CALXKG010000216.1 GCA_944388825.1 uncultured Clostridia bacterium
GAGGAGGCGATCGTCACCCGGGGCGGCGTCCCGATTAAAGAGGTCGACCCCAGGACGATGGAGTCGAAGCGCTGCCCCGGCCTCTATTTTGCCGGGGAAATTTTGGACGTCGACGGCTACACCGGCGGCTTTAACCTGCAGATCGCTTTTTCGACCGCCTTTTCGGCGGCGGCGGCGGTCGCCGAAAGGATGGGGAAGTGAGATGGAATACACCCTCCGGCCGGTCGCCCATATCCGCACCGACTTCCCGGAAAAATTCGGCATCCCCCGCCAGTCGGGGCTGCTCCCGTCGCTGACCGCCCGCATCGTCTTTGCGGACGGCTTCCGCGACCCCGCGATGCTGCGGGGGATCGACGGGTACGATTACCTCTGGCTCATCTGGGCCTTTTCGGAATCGGGGGACCGCTGGTCGCCGACCGTCCGCCCGCCCAGGCTCGGCGGCAACGCCCGGATGGGGGTGTTCGCGACCCGTTCCCCCTTCCGTCCCAACCCGCTGGGGCTTTCCTCGGTGCGGCTTCTGGGGGTCGAGGACGGTCCCGAGGGGAAAGCGCTGCTGGTCGCCGGGGCCGACCTGATGGACGGCACCCCGATCTTCGACATCAAGCCCTACCTTCCCTTCACCGACAGCCACCCGGACGCGAAGGGCGGCTTTTCCGACGGCGTGCGGGGGGACAGGCTGGCGGTGGAGGCCGCCCCCGGCCTGGCGGACAAGCTGCCGCCGGAAAAATGGGAGGCGCTGCTCCAGCTGCTCGCCCAGGACCCCCGCCCATCCTACCAGGACGACCCGGAGCGGGTCTATGGGATGGCGTTTGCCGGCAGGGAGATCCGGTTTACGGTTGATGGGAAGACCGCCCGCCTGCTGGCGGTCATCTGATGCCCCGCCCGTCCCGCTTCCCGGACGGCGGGCCGGATGGGGAAAAGGCCCGGAACGGGGCCTTTTTTTCTGTCCGCCGGTTCTGCTTCCGGCATAAAATTCATACAATCCCGCTTTTTTTGCCACCTCTTTTATGCTATACTAAACTTGATTTTATATGGACTGCAGCCCGGCCGACAGCGGACGCCGGGCCTTTGAAAGGTTGGATCGCCATGGCGCGCAAGCCGCAGAACCTGATCCTGGTGACCGAACACTATCCCTGTTCCAACCAGGAGAGCTTTTTAGAGACGGAAATACCCTATCTGGCCAGATTTTTCAATGTGACGGTCGTCACCCGGGATATAGACGAGCGGATGAGCCGCGTCCTCCCCCCCGGCGTCACCTTTTCCCGGCCGGTGACCCACGGCGGCAGGCTTTACCGGGGCTGGATCCGGTTCCTCTGCCGGATGTCCCGCAGCTACCGGATGGAGCGCCGGGCGGGGCAGGAGGAGGGCTGGTGGAACCGGGCCTCCGCCGCCCATACCCTTTCGGCCCTGACCGAAAGCGAGCTGCTCCGCCGGTTTATCCTGACCCTGCCGGTCTTGCAGGACGACCGGCCGCTGGTCATCTACTCGGCCAACTTTAACGACTATCTTTACGGGCTCTGCCGGATCAAGGAGATGGGTAAAGACATCCACGTCGCCGCCCGCTGCCACCGGGCGAATATGTTCGACCCCCGGACCGGCGAGCGCCGGGAGACTTTAAACACGCTGGTAAACGGCCTGGCCGACGCCCTTTACTTCACTTCCGAAGAGCGCCGCAGCGTTTACGTCCACCACTTTACCGACGGCTCCGCCCCCGGCAAGTACCGGGTGGCGCCGCTGGGGGTGCCGGAGCCGCTGGTGCTTCTGGACCCGCCGGAAGGGGACTACGCCCTGCAGATCGTCACCTGTTCGCCGGTGGAGGAGGATAAGCGCCTGCCCCTCCTCATCGAGGCGATGAGCCGGATGAAGACCGGCGTCTTCGACTGGGTGCATATCGGCGAAGGTTCCCAGCGGGAGGCGGTCGAAAAGCTGGCCCATGAAAAGCTGGACGGCAAGCCGGGCGTCAGCTTCCGGTTCCTCGGCTTCATGTCCCAGGAGGAGCGCTACCGCTACTACGCCGAGCATAAGCTGGACGTCTTCCTGTCCGTCTCCAGCTCCGAGAGCGTCCCGTCGGCGATGCTGGAGGCGATGGCCAACCGCATCTTTGTCTGCGCGACGGCGGTCGACGGCGTCACCGACGTGCTCAGCAACGAGACCGGCCTTTTAATGCCCGAAAACCCGACGGTAGAACAGCTGACCGCCTTCCTTGAAATGCTTTGCAGCATGGACAAGGACAAGTTTGCCGCCCGGGCGAAGCTCGGGTTTGAATGCTGGCAGCAGTGGTTCAACGCCGACGAGAACTGCCTTTCCTTCGCGGCCGAGCTGTCGGCTGTCCAGGATATCCAGCCGGACGAGCCGCCCCGGGAGGAGCGCCGCCGCTTCCACAGCTGGAAGCCGGAAGAACAGGCGGCGGAAATGGAAGCTGAAGCGGCGGGGACGGAGGAGGCTGAAAAGCCGGAAGCGCCCCCTGCGGAGCGTGCGCCGGAGCAGCCGCCGGAACAGCCGGATGCGGAGCCGCTGCCGGACGGCCTGCCGCCTGCGGAACCGGACGATATCCCTTCGCCCCGCCCGGACGAGCCGGCCGACCTGGCGGCGAAGGAGCTGCTGTCGATGATCGAGGAGATCGCGCCGGAGGAGCCGGCTCCGGATGAAACGGCGGATGCAGCTCCGGATGCAGCCACGGACGAGACCCCGGAAGGGCCGGAGTCCGAAGGGGCCCCGCCGGAACCGGCTGAAAAGAAGCCCGAATGACCGGCTTTGTGGGAGATACCCAGTTTTTCCCGCCGCATTTTATGAGAATTTGCCTGTTGCCCTATGGCGAAAGCGGGCGGAATATGCTATACTGTAGGTTGATGGCTTTCCGGGAGGGTGCACGCTGCCCGGGGCGCCCCTTCCGCCCCGGCGGATGATCCCTGCAATTTGGAGGATGCAACATGGTCAAAACAATTGCGCAGACGCTGCAAATCACGTTTCTGCGCCTGTTTAAATTCCTGCTGGTACTGGTTTTATTCCTGCTGTTCTACGGGCTGTTCGCCCTGACCGAGCCGGAGCTTCTGCGGGCGAGCCGGACGGCGGCGATCACGCTGATCTGCTTCCCGGTGCTGCTGATCGCGATGCTCAAAATTTACGGCGGCTTCCCGATCGGGGTCAAAAAGACCAGGGAGATCGTCTATTCGGCGGCGATCGCGACCTTCCTGGCCGACTGCATCACCTACGCCGAGCTGGCGATCATGCGGTTTAACTTTCCCAACCGCAGCTATGTCCAGGACTTCTTCACCTTTGTCGGGGCGGCGCTGCTGCAGCTGATCGCGATCAACCTTTTCGGGTATCTGGGCAACTACCTGTATTTCAAGGTCAACCCCCCGGCCAGCTGCATCGTCATCTTCGGCCGGAAAGAGGGCCTGCCCCAGTTTGTCGGCAAGATCTCCAAATACAAAAAGCAGTATAAGGTGAATATGCTGGCCGATGTCCATGAAAACGGCGAGGACGAACTGAAAAAGAAGATCCGCGCCCATCAGGCGGTCTTCCTCTACGGGATGCCGGAAGAGGAAAAAGCCTGGATCCTGGAATACTGCTATAAACACGGCCGCGTGACCTACCTTTCGCCCGAGCTGTCGGACATCATCACCCGCCAGTCCCGCCATGTGATCATCGACGACCTGGCGGTCCTGGAGTCCCGCGTCACCGGCCTCTCCTTTGAGCAGCGGGTGCTGAAGCGGGCGATGGACATCGCGATCTCGGGGGCGGGGCTTCTGGTCGCCAGCCCCTTCATGCTGATCGAGGCGCTTGCGATCAAGCTGGAAGACGGCGGCCCCGTCTTTTTCCGCCAGCCGCGGATGACCAAGGACGGCCGGGTCTTCAACGTCCTCAAGTTTCGGACGATGATCGTCGACGCCGACAAGGACGTCAAACGCCTCGCCTCCCAGAACGACGACCGGATCACCAAAGTGGGCCGGTTCCTCCGCAAGACCCGGATGGACGAGCTGCCCCAGTTTATCAACATCCTCAAAGGGGATATGTCGATCGTCGGCCCCCGGCCGGAGCAGGTGGAGATCACCGAAAAGTATGTGGAAGTCCTCCCCGAGTTCCGCTACCGCTTAAAGGTCAAGGGCGGCCTGACCGGCCTGGCGCAGATCCAGGGCAAGTACAACACCACCCCCCGCGACAAGCTGATCCTCGACCTCATCTACATCGAGCAGTATTCGATCTGGGTCGACATCAAGCTGATCCTCCAGACGGTCAAGGTGCTGTTCAAGTCCGACTCGACCGAAGGGGTTACCGGCGAACTGCCGGAAGGGTACGACTACCTGATGGAGAATTCCGGCGGCGAAAAGCCGTCTGAGGCGGAAAACGCCGGATAATGCTGAAGAGCGTGTTTGAAATCCCTCTGCCACTGTCCCATTCTGCCGAAAAGAGGCGTTTGCGGCGTCCGAAAGACTTGCAATACGGGCGTATCCCTGCGTCTTTCGCCCTGTATCCCCTTCTTTTCAGCGCGTGATTTAAGCATACAGGGGTTTTCAGATGCGCGCAGGGCCGCCGGGACCCCCGGCGGCTTTTGCTTTACCTCCCCGCAGGGGGCGTTACGAGAAAGGAGCTTCATATGCCATCCCTCAGCCTACTCATCAAGCCTGCGTCCGGCAGCTGTAACATCCGCTGCCGCTACTGTTTTTACCGGGACGAGCAGGAAAACCGCGATACCTATTCCTACGGGATGATGTCCGAGGAGACGCTGGAGATGCTGATCCGGAAATCCCTGCGCTATGCGACCCATGAATGCTCTTTCGGCTTCCAGGGCGGCGAGCCGACCGTGCGGGGTCTGGACTTCTTTAAAAAAGCGGTGGCGCTGCAAAAGAAGTACAACGTCAACGGCGCCCGCATTTCCAACGCCATCCAGACCAACGGGATGGCCATCGACGCCGAGTGGGCGCGTTTTTTCGCCGAAAACCATTTCCTTGTCGGCCTGTCGTTGGACGGCAACAAGGAGCTGCACGACCGGTACCGCCTGGACCCGTCCGGGCGGGGGACCTATTCGCGGGTCATCCGGGCGGCGCAGCTGCTTTCCTCCCACAACGCCGACTTCAACATCCTCACCGTCGTCACCGGCCAGACCGCCGACGCCATCACCCGCATCTATAACTTCTACCGCCGTTCCGGCTTTCTCTACCAGCAGTACATCCCCTGCCTGGACCCGCTGGGGGAAGAGCGGGGCGGGAACCCCTACGCCCTGACGCCGGAAAAGTACGGCAAATTCCTAAAAACCCTTTTCGACCTCTGGTACCGGGACCTGCAGGCGGGAAAGTTTATCTACATCCGCTATTTTGAAAACCTGCTGGGGCTGCTGCTGGGCCAGCGCCCCGAGAGCTGCGGCGTCAGCGGCCAGTGTATCATCCAGAATGTCGTCGAGGCGGACGGGAGCGTCTATCCCTGCGATTTCTACTGCCTGGACGAATGGAAGCTGGGGGATATCCATACCGGCGACTTCCCGGCCCTCTTCCAAAGCGAAAAGGCGGCGGAATTTATGGCGGTCTCCGGCCGGGGGATGGACGCCTGCCGCGGGTGCCGGTGGTACCCCGTCTGCCGGGGCGGCTGCCGGCGGGACCGGGAACCTGTCCTGGGCGGCGTCCCGTCCCTGAACTACTTCTGCCCCGCCTATCAGGAGTTCTTCGCCTACGCGATGCCCCGGCTGCAGGAGGTCGCCCAGGAGATCGCCCGGGGAAGACGGTACTTTTAATGAAGCGCGCGCCTGCGGCGTGCAGCGAGACCATTATGCGACTGGAAGGAGCCCCCATGACCCCCATCACCGACTTTCTGACCCGCTACGCCGCCTCCGGCTTTTCCCGCTTCCATATGCCCGGCCACAAAGGCGCGCCGCCGGAGGGGTTCCCCGCCTTTCTCCGGGCGGCCTGCCCCTGCGACCTCACCGAGATCCGGGGGGCCGACGAGCTTTACGAACCGGAAGGGGTTATCGCCCGCGCGGAAGATTTCGCCGCCTCGGTTTACCGCAGCGGCTGGACCGCCTACTCGGCCGGCGGCTCGACCCTCTGCATCCTCACGATGGTCGCTGCCGCCCTCCGGGCCGCCGGCAGGCCGGAAGGCGGGGAAGTGATCGCCGCCCGCAGCGCCCACCTTTCCTTTGTCAACGCCTGCGTCCATACCGGCGCGGAGATCCACTGGCTGCTGTCCCCCTACGACCGGGATACCGGCCTCTGCCTGCCGGTGACGGCTGCGGAAGCGGCGGCGGCGATGGACGCCCACCCGGGGGCGAAGGTGGTCTATATCACCTCCCCCGATTATTATGGGGTAGAGGCGGACGTGCGGAGGATCGCGGAGGCTGTCCACGCGCGGGGCGGCCTGCTGCTGGTCGACAACGCCCACGGCGCGCATCTGGCCGCCTTCCCCGGCCGGCACCCGATGGAGGCGGGGGCCGACCTCTGCTGCGACAGTCCCCATAAAACGCTGCCGGTGCTGACCGGCGGGAGCCTCCTGCACTGCCGGAAGGGGATGGAGGCCCTGTTCCCGAAGGAGGCGGTCAAACGGCTGATGACCCTTTACGGCTCCACCAGCCCCTCTTACCTCATCATGGCTTCCATCGAGCAGGGGGTAAACTGGATGGCGGGGGAGGGACGGGAAGCCTTCCAGGCCCTTGCGGCCCGCTGGAAAGCCGTTTCCGCCGCCCTGGCGGACGCGGGCCTGCCGCTCCTTGACCGCGTCACCGACCCCACGAAGATCACCATCGACGCCGGTAAGGCGGGCTATACGTCCGAAGAGCTGGCCGGATCGCTGCGCGCCGCCAAAATGGAGCCGGAGTACGCCGGCGGCGGCAAAGTGGTGCTGATGCTCTCCCCCCAGACCCCGCAGCGGGACTATGCGCGGCTGCTCTCCTGGGCGGAAGCCCTCCCGAAGCGCCCGGCGGTCCCTTACCCCGACGCCCTTTTCGCCCCCAGGCAGGTCATGACCCCGCGCCAGGCTTTTTACCGGGCAAGCGGGCGCAGGCCGGTGGAAGAATGCGCGGGGGAAATCGCCGCCGAGACCCGCATCACCTGCCCGCCGGGCGTGCCGGTGGTGGTGGCCGGGGAGGAAATCGGACAGTCCGAAAAAAAATTGCTGCTGGATAGTGGAATTTTTTTCATAAATGTGCTAAAATAAGGTAAGGTACCTGCGGGAGAGGTTTTCAGCGGGTATACTTCCTGTCCTGAAAGGATGAACCATATGAAACTGATTTTTGCGATTGTCAACAGCGACGATTCTTCGGCCGTCTCTGCCGCCCTGACCAAAGAGGGCTATTTTGTGACCAAACTGGCCTCGACCGGCGGCTTCCTGATGTCCGGCAACACCACTTTCCTGACCTGTACCGAGGAGGAAAAGGTCGACCGCGCGATCGAGATCATCGGCGACCATTCCCGCAAGCGGAAACAGTTCGTATCCTCTTCCGCGGGCTTTGGGATGAATACTTACACCGCCCTGCCGGTCGAAGTGACGGTCGGCGGCGCGACCATCATCGTGACCGACGTCGAACGGTTTGAGAAGCTCTGATGCTCCGCGGTTTTGACGGCTTTGCGGGCAACACCCGCGTCCTGTCCGCGCTGCGGCGGGCCGCGGCGCCGGGAAGCCGTTTCCTGCGCCACGCCTATCTCCTTTACGGGACGGCGGGCACAGGCAAAAAGACGCTGGCGGCCGTTTTGGCCGCCGCTCTTGTTTGTACGGGGGAAGGGGAGCGGCCCTGCGGGCAGTGCCCCGCCTGCAAAAAATCCTTCGGCAGCCTTGGGCACCCGGACGTCCTTACCTTCCGCACGCCCGAGGGGAAGACCCAGTTCCCGGTCGAACTGGTCCGGAAGGCCAGGGAGGAGGCGTATATCCGCCCGACCGAAGGGGAGCGCAAGGTGATCGTCTTTGAAAACGCCGAGCGGATGAACGCGGCCTCCGCCAACGCCCTTTTAAAGGTGCTGGAGGAACCGCCCCCCTCCGTCGTCTTTATCCTCACCTGCGACAACCTGGGCGCGCTGCCGGAGACCATTCCCTCCCGCTGCGTCCCGCTGGAGCTGCACGAGCCCGCCCCCCGCCGGGCGGAGCAGTGGCTGCTGTCCGCCTATCCCGACGCCCCGCCGGACAAGCTGGACCGGGCGATGCTCTGCGGCGGCGGCAACATCGGCCGCGCCGTCCGGTACCTGGAAGATGAAAAGGCGGCGGCGGTCTTTGCGGACGCGCTGTCGCTTCTGCAGGCGATGGCGGGCGGGCGGGAGTTCGACCTGCTCGCCGTCCTTGCCCGCTATGAAGGGGACCGGGATGGGCTGCAGCAGCTGCTGTCCGCCGCCGACCGTCTGGCGGGGGACACGGCCCGCGCCGCGTTCCTGCCGGCCGACCGCATCCCGGCGGCGCTGGCCGCCCGCATTTCCCCCGCCCGTGCCGAGGCGCTCCACCGGCTCATCCTGGATATCCGGGGCCGGATGCAGTTCAACGTCTCCGGCAGCCTCCTGCTCGCCTACCTTGCCGGGCAGATGAAGGGGATCATGGAGAGGCCGGTGTGAGATACAGCGCCCGGAAAATCATCAAAAACGGATCCATCAAACGATGAAAGGAGCCTTATGACCGAAATCATTGGCGTCCGGTTCAAAAACGCCGGCAAGACTTACTTTTTCTCCCCGGGCGGGGTGAAGCTGTCCCAGGGGGACCGGGTGGTCGTCGAGACGGCCCGGGGCATCGAGTGCGGCAGCGTCGTGATCCCCAACCGCATGATGGAGGACGGCCAGATCGTCGCCCCCCTGAAAGGGATCATCCGGGTCGCCGGCGAACAGGACCTAAAGGTCGTCGAGGAAAACGCCGCCAAAGAGAAGGAGGCGTTCCGCGTCTGCCAGCAGAAGATCGCCGCCCGGGGGCTGGATATGCACCTGGTGGACGTCGAATACACCTTTGACGGCAACAAGATCCTTTTCTATTTTACAGCCGACGGCCGGGTCGATTTCCGCGAGCTGGTAAAAGACCTGGCCGGCATCTTCCGCACCCGGATCGAGCTGCGGCAGATCGGCGTCCGGGACGAGTCCAAGATGCTGGGGGGGCTTGGCATCTGCGGGCGGCCGTTTTGCTGCTCGACCTTCCTCGGCGATTTCCAGCCGGTGTCGATCAAAATGGCCAAGGAGCAGAACCTTTCGCTCAACCCCACCAAAATTTCCGGCACCTGCGGGCGGCTGATGTGCTGCCTGAAGTATGAGCAGGCGGCCTACGAGGACCTCCTGCGCACGACCCCCCGGGCCGGCAGCCCGGTCCTGACCCCGGACGGCCCCGGCGTTGTCACCGAGGTCGCGCTGCTGCCGGGGCTTTTGAAGGTGCAGTTGGAGTCCGACCCGGACGCCGCCCCGTCGGTCTACCCCCGCGACGCGGTCAAATGGGGCCGCGACCTCGCCCGCGGCCGCCGCGCCCGGGATAAGGGGGACGGGGAGAAGGGAAAGGGCAAAGCCGGCAGCGAAAAATGAATGCAGGGCCGCGGAGCATGGCGGGGGATACCCCGTCCGATTCCCGCCTGCGTTTGTCTTTTTTCAAAAAAAGGCTTGCAATTTGCCCGTAAAACTGTTACAATAAAGGCATACCAACAAGGAGGTGTATTTGACCATGGCATATAAGATTTCTGACGAGTGCATCGCTTGCGGCGCCTGCGCGGCCGAATGTCCTGTCGGCGCGATCTCCGAGGGCGACGGCAAATACGTCATCGATGCGGATACCTGCATCGAGTGCGGCGCCTGCGCCGGCGTATGTCCCGTTGGCGCTCCCAGCGCGGAATGATCCTGCAAGAATATGCGAAAAAGGCTCCGCTGTACCAAAAGAAAGCGGAGCCTTTTTTCGCCATTTTTTCCCGCCCGGAACGGGCAGAAAGGCAAATCCCCTATGCAAATGCGCAAACTTGGCAAGACCGGCCTGACGGTCAGTGAGATCGGCATCGGCGGCGAATGGCTGGAACGCCACTCGGCCGGAGAGGTGAAGGAAGTCCTCGACTGCTGCCGGGAAAACGGCATCAACATCCTCGACATCTGGATGCCGAACCCGAAAGTCCGCTCGGATATCGGCGAGGCGATCCGGGGCTGCCGGGCCGACTGGATCATCCAGGGCCATCTCGGCTCCACCTGGCAGGGCGGCCAGTATGTCCGCACCCGCGACCTCGGCAAGACCGCCGTCGCCTTCGAGGACCTGCTGGACCGGCTGCAAACCGATTACATCGACCTCGGCATGATCCACTACGTCGACCGCCCGGAGGAGTTCCACGAGATCATGGAGGGGGAGTTCTTCCGCTACGCCAAACGCCTGAAAAACGAAGGCGTCATCCGCCACATCGGGATGTCGACCCATAACCCCGCCGTCGCGAAGCTGGCGGCGCTGTCGGGCGAGATCGAGATGATCCTCTTCAGCGTCAACCCCGCCTTTGACCTGATGCCGGCAAACGACGACCTCGACCGGTATTTTGAGGTGGAAAACTACGGCGACGGCCTGGCCGGCATCGACCCCCTCCGCCAGGAGGTCTACAGGCTCTGCGAAGAGCGCGGCGTCGGCATCACCGTCATGAAAGGCTTTGCCGGCGGGCGGCTGTTCGACGCGGCCCGTTCCCCCTTCGGCGTCCCGCTGACCCCGCTCCAGTGCATCCACTACGCCCTGACCCGCCCGGGCGTCGCCAGCATCCTTGTGGGCTATGACACGCCGGAGCAGGTGAAAGAGGCCGTCTCCTATGAGACCGCCCCCGATTCTGCGAAGGACTACGCCAGCGTCCTGGCTTCCGCCCCCCGCCACGCCTTTTCCGGCCAGTGCACCTACTGCGGCCACTGCGCCCCCTGCCCCGCCGGCATCGACATCGCGATGGTGGGCAAATTCCTGGATCTCGCCCAGATGCAGCCGGAAGCGCCCGAATCGGTCAAAGCCCATTACCTGGCGCTGGACAAGCACGCCGCCGACTGTATCGGCTGCGGCGGATGCGAAGATCGCTGCCCCTTCGGCGTCCCGGTCCGGGAGCGGATGGCCGAGGCGAAGGAACTGTTCGGGGCGTAAAAGTGCTTTGCGGCAGGAAAATGCCGCCGCGCAAACCAGCTTCTGCCGGCGGATGATGCATCTTTCGGAAAGCGCCTTTTGGATGTGTGCTTAGCTGTTAAGTTGTTTACTAAACAACTTAATGGAAACGCACCACCTAAAAAGGCTCCCTCCCCGAGTCGCGTTTTGTGATTTTCTCCGCAGGAGAAAATGCCAGCCATGGCGTACGGCTGGCAAACAAAACCGATGAGCGAAGCGGGGAGCTTGTCATCGAAGATGACTGAAGGAGTGTGGTTAGACAGCTTTGCTGTCTAACCACATAACCGAAATTCTTCAAAGGGAAAACAGCTTTCGCCTGTTTTTCCAACTCCTTCCGGCGCGTCCGCGCCACCTCCCTCAGGGAGGGAGGCCGGGGTTTGCGCCTTCCGATAAGTTGTATGGTTATGACATCATCACAGCTTTCCCGTTTCCCGGGGAAGCTGTTTTCTTTTTATCCATATCCGGTCCCCACCCGCCATGCGCCTCATAAGACGCCCGGTACCCGCATATCCTTCCCCAAAGGGGCCGGGCGACCGCCCCGGGAAGGAGTGGTCAAACATGGCAAGCGTGAAAGGCCTGACCACCGCCGAAGCGGCGGAAAAACGCAAGCTCTACGGCCCCAACCGC
>CALXKG010000217.1 GCA_944388825.1 uncultured Clostridia bacterium
AAGATGCAGAAGGCCCTTTCGGCCCTCACCTCCAACTTCAACACCATCCGCGCCGGCCGCGCCAACCCCGCCGTTTTAGACCGGATCGCGGTCGAATACTACGGCACCCCGACCCCCATCAACCAGATGGCGGCGGTCAGCGTCCCGGACCCCCGGACGCTGATGATCTCCCCCTGGGACCGCTCGACCCTCAAGAGCATCGAAAAGGCGATCCAGACCTCCGACCTCGGCATCAACCCCAACAACGACGGCAGCGTCATCCGCCTCATCTTCCCGCCGATGACCGAGGAGCGCCGCAACGAGCTGGCCAAGGAAGTCCATAAGATGGCCGAGGAAAGCAAGGTCGCCCTGCGCAACATCCGCCGGGACGCGATGGATAAGCTGAAAGCCCAGAAGAAGAACGGCGAGATCACCGAGGACGACGTCAAGGACGGCGAAAAGGAGATCCAGAAGGTCACCGACAAATTCGTCAAGGAAGCGGACGCGATGGCCGATAAGAAGATCAAGGAGATCCAGGAAATCTGATGGCGGCGCGGCAGGACCTGCCGGCGCACGTCGGCATTATCATGGACGGCAACGGCCGCTGGGCGAAAAAACGCGGCCTTCCCCGCAAGATGGGGCACCGGGCCGGGGCGGACGCCTTCAAAAAGATCGCCCGCTACGCCAACCGGATCGGGCTGAAGTACCTGACCGCCTACGTCTTCTCGACCGAGAACTGGAAGCGGCCGAAGGACGAGGTCGACTCGATCCTCTCCCTCCTGCGCAGCTACCTCGACGAGATGGAAAACTACCGCCGGGAGAACATCCGCGTCCGGTTTATCGGCGACCGCTCGGTCTTCGACGCCGGCATCCAGGCGAAGATGGCCCGGGCGGAGGAACAGAGTAAAGACGCCACCGGCCTGACCCTGATCCTCGCGATCAACTACGGCGGCCGGGCGGAGATCGCCCACGCCGCCCGGCAGATCGCCCGCGCGGTGCAGGCGGGGCGGCTTTCCCCCGAGGCGGTCACCGAGGAGACCTTCGGGGATTACCTCTACACAGCCGGTATCCCCGACGTCGACCTGCTGATCCGCCCCAGCGGCGAGTACCGGCTCAGCAACTTCCTCCTCTGGCAGACCGCGTACGCCGAGTACGTCTTCATGTCCGGCGTCCTCTGGCCGGATTTCAAGCCGGAGACATTGGAGGAAGCCCTCCGGGAATACCGTTCCCGTTCCCGCCGGTTCGGCGGGCTGTCCGCGTCGGACAGCTGAAAGGCAGGTCTTTTGTTTTATGAAACAACGACTCATTTCGGCCGCGGTGGCCCTTGTCCTGCTGGCGGCGGTCTTCGCCTGCTACCGGACGGCGGTCTTAAACGCCGCCATCGGCCTGATCGCCGGCGCGGCGGTCTTTGAACTGCTGCACGCCACCGGCTATACCACGTCGAAAGCGGTCCTCGCCCTCTCGGTCCTCTACGGAGCAGCGGTCCCGTTTTTCGGGATGCTTCCGGCGGGCGGGAGCGGCTTTGTCACGATCCTCTATCTGGCGCTCCTGATTGCCTGTCTGCTGAAGGGGCATGAGGCGATCCGGTTTGAAGAGGTCGCCGTCTCCTTCTTTCTGTCGGCGGCGGTGCCGGGGGCGCTTTCCTGCGTCGTCCTGCTCCGGGATAAGCGGGAAGAGGGGTTTCTCTACATCTTCCTCTGCTGCGTCGCCGCGTGGATCTCCGACTCCTGCGCCTACTTTGCCGGGCGGGCGTTCGGGCGGCACAAACTCTGTCCCAAAATAAGCCCCCACAAGACGGTCGAAGGGGCGGTCGGCGGGGTCGTGGGCTGCGTCGCGTTCTCGCTGCTGGCCTGTTATCTCTATGGCCTGGTCCGGGCGGGGCAGGGGGTGGAGCTGACCTTCTCCTGGGGGGTAATCGCCCTTTTTGCAGCCCTCTGTTCCCTCATCAGCATCGCCGGCGACCTGACCGCCTCGGTCATCAAGCGGCAGCGGGGCTTAAAGGATTTCGGCAAGATCATGCCGGGCCACGGCGGGGTGATGGACCGGTTCGACAGCTTCATCTTTGTCGCGCCGGCCGTGCTGCTGCTGACCAGCCTTGTCCCGATCATACACTGAGTTTTAGCCCCGGACGACCCCGGGGCTTTTGGCTGTCAGGGAATTTTTGTTTAAAGTGAAAGGAAAGGTGCGCGATGGAACAGAAGAAAGTGACCATCCTGGGCTCTACCGGCTCGATCGGCCGGCAGGCCCTGGAGGTCTGCGAAGCGTCCGGTTTCCCGGTCTGCGGCCTCTCGGCCCATACGAACGAAAAGCTGCTGGAGGAGCAGACCCGCCGGTTTAGGCCGGCCGCCGTCTGCATCTCCGACCCGGCCCATTTTGCCAGCTTCCGCACCCGGGTAGCCGACCTGCCGGTCAAGGTGCTGTCCGGCATCGACGGCCTCTGCGAGCTGGCGGGGGATACGGGGGCGGACGTCGTCCTCAATTCGGTGATGGGGATGGTCGGCCTCCGCCCGACCCTCGCGGCGATCGACGCCGGCATCACCCTCGCCCTCGCAAACAAGGAGACGCTGGTCGCGGGCGGGGAGCTGGTGATGGCCCGGGCGGCCGAAAAAGGGGTCAGGATCCTGCCGGTCGACTCGGAACATTCGGCGATTTTCCAGTGCCTGGAAGGATATCGGCAGTGCAGGCTGAATAAAATACTGCTGACGGCTTCCGGCGGGCCCTTCTTCGGCAGAAAGCGGGCGGAGCTGGAGCAGGTCACCCCGCAGATGGCCCTGAAGCACCCCAACTGGAGCATGGGGGCCAAGATCACCATCGACTCGGCCACCCTGATGAACAAGGGCCTCGAGGTGATCGAGGCGGTGCACCTCTTCGGCGTCCGGCCGGAGCAGGTAGAGGTGGTCGTCCACCGGGAGAGCATCATCCATTCGATGGTCGAATTTGCCGACTACGCGGTGCTGGGACAGATGGGCGTCCCGGACATGAAGATCCCCATCCAGTTCGCCCTGACCTACCCGGAGCGGCGTCCCTGCCCGACCGGGCGGCTGGACCTCGCCCGGATCGGGACGCTCACCTTCGCCCGACCCGACCTCGACACCTTTGTCAGCCTTAAAGCCGCCCTCCGCGCGATCCAGAAGGGCGGGCTCTGCCCGGCCCTGTTAAATGCCGTCAACGAGCGGCTGGTCGCCCGCTTCCTCGCGGGGGAGATTCCGTTCCTCTCCATCGGCGACCTGAACCTAGGCGCCGTCGACCTGTCCATCCCCGGCCCCGTCACCCTCTCCGGCATCGAAGAGGCGGAGGCGCTGGCCGAAGAGTATGTCCGA
>CALXKG010000218.1 GCA_944388825.1 uncultured Clostridia bacterium
TATACTGCTTTTCCTCATCTGCTGTCACCGTAAAGGTTCGGGTCTCGTACATGTTGGAGATGAGGAAAAGGGCCAGGATATCCGCCCGGGCGGACATGGGGTACCGGCCGACGGCGGCGGCGATATACTCCTCCGCCGCCTGCATCGCCAGCGTCAGATAGGCGTCGTCGTCATCCACGTCAATCCGCAGGACGTTTTTGACCTGTTCAAGGGTCAGCATCGGTTATCCCTCCGTAACCGTAATGGTGACTTCGCTGCCGTCGCTCAGCGTGGCTTTCCCGCCCGTTACCGCGCCGCCGGATACCGTAAGGGTAATCGCGGTGACGGAAGCTCCGGCGTCGCCTGTATCGCCTTTCAGTCCCTGTGGGCCAACCTGTTCATTCTGGCCGCCCTGTTCCAACTTGTTCAGACGTTCAGCTGTGATCAGATCGCCGTCCTTCCATTCGGTAGCCGTGTATGCCATCGTTTAGCCTCCCTTCTTCCCTACAATTGCCTTACCGATTTCCCCTGAACCGACCAGGCCGGTTTCGGCCGGGGGCGTCATTCCCCCTCCGGCGTGTCGACGGTGATCTGCCCGCGGACAATCGCGGCGGAATCGACGAGCGCGCAGTCCAGCCGCTCAATCGCCCGCCAGCTGGTCAGGTAGTTTTCCCAGGCCGACGCCGCAACGTTGGAGGAGTCGACCGTCAGCCCCTTCCGGACGAACAGGGTGATCTGGCTGAAGTCCCCGATGTAGAAGGGGTAGATCGTCTTTTTCGTCGCGGCGCTGCCGGAAGTGGTGGATGCGAGCGTCGCGTTCGAGAGGACGGTCACTTCATGGCCGAAGAGCAGCTTCCGGGTCGGGTCCTGGACCATCGGGGTCAACAGGTAGCGGCCGTCCGAATCCTTGAGGGTGTCCAGGTACTGGAATCCGTCCTGGTTGGTGACAATCCGGATGTAGGGCCAAAAGGCCGGGTCGAGGGTGACGTTCATCGCCTTCTTGATGCCGTCGGCGTCCGAGAGCTCGGTCGCGGTCGAAAGCGCCGTGTTGACGGTCGAGAGGATCAGATTGTTCCGCCCGACCCGCGACGCGCCGGAGATCCAGCGAATCAGGGCGCCGACGATGTTCGTGTCGGTATCCTCCAAAAGCTCGTTGGTGGCGTAGAAGAGGTCGCCGTACTTTTCGACGGTATACTCGACGCGGGTGAAGGACGGGCCGTCTGCCTGTGTCAGCGCCGCGCCCTCGGCCACCTTGGTCATGCCGGTCTGCTGGGCACGGGTCTTGTAGGTGCGGGCGCCGGAGAGGGTCGTGACCTGCTCGATGGTCACGAGCCTATCAAGGGAATCGGCGCTCTCTCTGAGCTCCCGGATCTGGGTCTCGATGTCCTCCGGGACGGTGTAGCCGCCGTTCGCGCCGGTGGTCTCGTTTAAATTGGTCGCGGCCTTAAAGCCGTGCCGGGCGGCGTCGGCGAAGGCTTTGACTCCGCCGGACTCCTCTTTGCCTTTATCGTAAGCACGGCGGCCTCTCGCCTCCTCTTCCTCCATCCGGTCGAGCTCGGCCTGCATCTCGACGGCGGATTTGGCCGCCTGTACCTCTTCCATCTTGACCTTCGCCTCGGCCACTTTACCGGCGTCCAGGAGGGCTTCCGCCTCCTTCCGGCGGCCGGCGAGGGTGGCACGCAGTTCTTCGATTTTTCTCATCTGTTTTCTCCTTTCGGTCAAATGGTGATGTTCAGGGTGATATCCTCAATCGCGTCGAGGATCTGGATTTTGGCGTAGAGGAAGACCTCGTCGTCCGTCCCCGCCTCCTTGATCTCCTGTTCGGTCATCTCGGAGACATCTACCCCCTTCGACTTGAGGTAGACCCGCTGGGCGTCCAGGTCGATACCCACCTCCGAAGCACCGGCCTCCAGGATGCCGTCCAACTCCAGCTGTTCAAAGTAGCCCTTGATGGCGGAAATGAGGAGGCACTTGTTGTCGTAAGAGTTTGCGTATTTGCCGATGTAGCTGTCCTCGGCAGTCTGGCGGATGTCGAAGCGGATCATGTCCATCGCCTCGACGATCTTGATTTTCTTGAAGGCGTCCCCCTTCCCCTCGGCCGTCGTGACGAAGGAGTTGACCCCGCGCCCGACCTTGACCTTTTCGCCGTCGTGGATGAGAATGAACTCCCCGCCGTCGACCGCCTCGTCTGCCTCCGACCGGGTCAGCCGGTCGATGTCGATAACTTCCGGCAGCGGTTCGTAGGTGCAGGAACGGATCATCGGCGTCCCGGCGATCAGCCCGGCGATCCGGGAGCAGAATTCCGCTGTCGTAAAGGTATCGTCCGCTGTCTGGATATTGTCGGTCGTAAAGTTGATGATCCCCTCGTGGTCGGCCGCCTGGTCCGGCAGCACAGCCTTAAACTTGCGGTCCTCGTTCTCCCGCTGGGATTTAATCCAGCTGGCGATCGACGCTGCGTCGGTGCCGTTTAAATCGAGCGGCCCGCAGAGATAGTCAAATTCCTGCGTCTCCGCCCAGCTTAAGCCGTCGGCGATCGCGCCGTCGGTGCCCATCACATGGACCAGCAGCTTCTTCGGCGGTTTGGCTCCGCCCAGCAGCGCCCGCTGGATACAGGCGGTGTTGTCGGCCGAGAGCCCCGATGGGATCTCGCTGACGTCTGAAATTTCGTAGCTCCCCTGCCTCGCCGAATCCCGCAGGATTAAGGCGACTGTCCCCTTCTCCGACCGCTGGATCGCGGTGATGCCGGTGGTCTGGAAGGCGATTGTAATACTCGGTAAACCCATATTCTACCCCCTTTTTACTCGTAAGAGGCGTCCACCGTGTCGAGGACGTCGTAGTCGGTGAAGGTGAACGGAGACTCGATCGTCCCCGCCTGGTCGTTTTCCCAGTCCATCAGCGTCAGCTCGTCCAGGCTGACGTTTTTAAACCGGATCCGCTCCTGCCCGTAGGCGTCCGGGTCGTTTAACTTCCCGATGAAGGTAAACCGGACGTCGTGCCCGTTGCGGATATTCTCGGCGATCAGGTGGATCATCCGGGAGTTTACCTTGTGCATCCCGACCGAGCCGGTCCCCTTGTAACTGGTGACCTTGGTGTCGATCCCCATCTCGCCGTTGCGGCCGATGTCCTTTTTGTTGTAGGTCACCTTCGCCTGGAATTTGTACACCTCGCTGACCAGGTCGCCGTCGAACCAGAGTTCCCCCCAGCTGCCGGACATGACCCGTTTGGCGCTGTCAAATCTTGCCATCTTATCCCTCCATTTCCATGAGTTTGAGCCGCAGCCGGATTTCCTCGGCCAGCGCCTCGTTTTCGTCTTCTTCCCGCAGCCCGGCGGGCAAGGCGGCTTTACACCGCGCGAGCGCCGCTGCACTCCCCGCAGACGCCGCGATTTCCTCCGGCCCGGTTACGGTCAGGTTGAAAAAACGCGCCGCCTCCCGGGCTGTAAGCCAGCTTTCCGCCTCAACCGCCGCCCGGAGTTCCGCTTCCAGCGCCGGGTCTGTAAGCTTCTCCCGGTAGGCGTCCAGGATACTCCCGTCGATCCGTTCCAGCACCGCCGCCTGCTCCATCAGCTCTTCGGCGTTGCCGCAGGCGTAGGTCCACGCCCGGTGGACCATCAGGTAGCTGTTTTCCGGCATCTGGATTTCGTCCGCCGCCATGACGATGACGCTCGCAATCGACGCCGCCAGCCCCTCGA
>CALXKG010000219.1 GCA_944388825.1 uncultured Clostridia bacterium
ATCGTTTCCATTTGGCTCACACCCTTTCTCGCCAGTTTATGCGGGGGATGGGCGGCGGGTTCGGGCTGTTTTCCGTGCTGGCTCCGGCAGGCGGGCAGCTTCCGGGACCGGCCAGCGCGCGGCGCCCAAAAATCCCAAAAGACTTTCCCGGCAAACTGAAAGGAGCCTCCCATGCACTACGCCAATATCAAACCCTGCGACATCGCCGACGGCCCGGGTGTCCGGGTCGCGCTGTTTGTCTCCGGCTGCACCCACCGCTGTCCCGGCTGTTTTAACGCCGAAGCCTGGGATTTCGCCTATGGCGCGCCCTTTACGCCCGAGGTGGAGGAGCGGCTGCTCGCCGCCTGCGCCCCCTCTTATATCGCCGGGCTGACGCTGCTCGGCGGCGAGCCGATGGAGCCGGAAAACCAGCGGGCGCTGCTGCCCTTTCTCCGGCGGTTCAGGGCCCGTTTCCCGGATAAGACGGTCTGGTGCTACTCCGGTTATACCTACGGGCAGCTGACCGGGGAGGGGGCCCGCTGCCGCTGTGAGGCGACGGACGAGATGCTGTCGCTTACCGACGTGCTGGTAGACGGGGAGTTTGTGCAGGCCATTCACGACATTTCCCTCCGTTTCCGCGGCAGCGCGAACCAGCGGATCATCGACCTCCGGAAGACCCGGGCGGCGGGGGAGATTGTCCTCTGGGACGACGGGAAGGTTTATTCCAGCCACGAAATGTAAATTGAACATACAAGAAAATATTTATTCCTATTAAATTTATGATATACTCTCCATTTTGGCCATTTATCAATGGCAAATGGAGCATTTGTCTGACATTCGGACGGAAAGCAGGTGGTCGTATGATGATCTGGTGTGCGGCGAAAGAAGAAAAGCGGCGGTACCGGCCGTTTTGGATGCTGGCGGGAGGATTCGGCCTCTTCCTTCTCTGTATGCTGCTCGCCGCCGGATCGGCCGTCCTCGCGCTCTACGCCCCTTACGGGGAATGGATCTCCCTCGGCGGCTGCATTCTCGCCGCCGCCGTCGGGGTAATGCTCGGCTGCCGGCTGGGGAGCTGGTCGGCCGAAGGGAACACCCTCTTCTGGCTGGACGATGAAGACCGGCTGTTCGCCCTCGACACCCGGGGCGGGGCGCGGGGCCGCGGGCTGTATGCTCTGCTGGAACGGGAGAAGGCCGCGGCCAAACGGATGCAGAAAGCCCGGCAGCAGCTGGAAGCGGGGCAGGATCCCGGCGGCATCGAGCTGCTCGAAGTGCTGCGGGTGACCCTCCGCCGCCGGGGCCGGACGGTGCGGGCCAGGGTGCGGTATCCCGGCGGCGGGGTGGGGGAGCGGAGCTTCTTCCTCCCAGACGGGCTTGCCGGGGAAGAGGCGCTTTTAAACCTCCTCGACCGCAAGGCCCGGGGTGCGGGCCCGGAGATAACGGCAAGCCGCTGGCCGGGTATCGCCGCCGGTTCCGCTCTCGCCCTTGCCCTTTTTGTCCTGCTCTGTGTCTTCAGCCACCCGGCCGTCGGGCGGCTGCCGGAAGCGATTTACTTTCCGTCCCTTGCGGCCGCCTTTGCCGCCCTCTTCCTTCTCTGCTACGCGGCTGTCAAGCACAGGCGGGGAGAGTGAGCGCCGCTTCTTCTCACAAAGCCATATCCGCAAAAACCGCCCAGCCTGCATAAGAACAGGCTGGGCAGTTTGTTTTTTACAGATGCAGCACCCGGTCGCGGATCTCCTGGGTCCGCCCCTGGTTCCAGAATTGGGTGCCGATATACCCGCAGGTGCGCCTGGCGACATGGAGCATCCGCTGGTCGCGGTTGCCGCACTTCGGGCACTCCCAGACCAGCTTGCCGTCGTCCTCGACGATCCGGATCTCGCCGTCGTAGCCGCAGCAGCTGCAATAATCCGACTTGGTGTTCAGTTCGGCGTACATGATGTTGTCGTAGATGAACTGTAACAGGCTCATGATCGCCTCGAGGTTATCCTGCATATTCGGCACCTCGACATAGCTGATCGCGCCGCCGGGGGAGAGCTGCTGGAACTCGCTCTCGAATTTCAGCTTGGTAAAGGCGTCGATCTCCTCGGCCACATGGACGTGGTAGGAGTTGGTGATATACCCCCTGTCGGTGATGCCGGGGATGATGCCGAACCGCCGCTGGAGGCAGCGGGCGAACTTGTAGGTGGTCGATTCCAGCGGCGTCCCGTAGGGGGAGTAGTCGATGTTCTCGGCCGCTTTCCACTCTTTGCACTTGTCGTTCAGCTTCTGCATGACGGCGAGGGCAAACGGCTTCGCTTCCTCGTCGGTGTGGCTCCTGCCGGTCATATACTTGACACACTCGTACAGCCCCGCGTACCCCAGCGAGATGGTGGAATACCCGCCGTAGAGCAGCTTATCGATCGTCTCGCCGGGCTTTAAGCGGGCGAGCGCCCCGTACTGCCATAAGATCGGCGCGGCGTCCGACTTGGTGCCGAGAAGCCGCTCATGCCGCACCCGCAGCGCCCGGTGGCAGAGCTCCAGCCGCTCCTCGAAGATCTTCCAGAAGGCGTCCATATCCCCGCCGGAGGAGAGGGCAGCGTCCACCAGGTTGATGGTCACGACCCCCTGGTTGAACCGGCCGTAGTATTTCGGCCTGCCGTTTTCGTCGACGTAGGGGGTTAAAAAGCTGCGGCAGCCCATGCAGGGGTAGCAGTTGCCGTTGCCGTTTTTATCGACCTTCAGTTCCAGCATCTTTTTTTCGGAGATATAATCCGGTACCATCCGCCGGGCGGTGCATTTGGCCGCCAGCTCGGTCAGGTAGTAGAACCGGGTGCCGGGGCGGACGTTGTCCTCTTCCAGCACATAGATCAGCTTCGGGAAGGCGGGCGTGATCCAGACCCCCGCCTCGTTTTTGACCCCCTGGTACCGCTGGCGGATGGTCTCCTCGATGATCAGCGCCAGGTCTTCCTTCTCCCGTTCGTTTTTGGTTTCGTTTAAATACATGAAGACGGTGATAAACGGCGCCTGGCCGTTGGTGGTCATCAGCGTGACGACCTGGTACTGGATGGTCTGCACCCCCCGGTTGACCTCTGCCCGCAGCCGCCGCTCGACGATCTCCTTTTTCCGTTCTTCGGGGATATCGAGGCCCTTCATCTCTTCTTCCACTTCGGCGGTGAGCTTTTTGCGGCTGACGTCGACAAAGGGGGCCAGGTGGGTCAGGCTGATCGACTGGCCGCCGTACTGGGAGGAGGCGACCTGGGCGATGATCTGGGTCGCGATGTTGCAGGCGGTCGAGAAGGAATGGGGCTTTTCAATCAGCGTCCCCGAGATGACCGTCCCGTTTTGCAGCATATCGTCTAAATCGACCAGGTCGCAGTTGTGCATATGCTGGGCGAAATAGTCGGCGTCATGGAAATGGATGATCCCTTCCTTATGGGCCTGCACGATATCGGGCGGGAGCAGCAGCCGCTCGGTCAGATCCTTGCTCACTTCCCCCGCCATATAATCCCGCTGGACCGAGTTGACGGTGGGGTTTTTGTTGGAGTTTTCCTGCTTGATATCCTCGTTGTTGCATTCGATCAGCGTCAGGATCCGCTCGTCGGTCGTATTCGACTGCCGTTTGAGCGACTGGACATACCGGTAGGTGATATAGCCCCTGGCGACGTCAAACGCCTTCTGGTCCATCAGCTGGTCCTCGACCATGTCCTGGATCTCCTCGACCCCGACCGCCCGGTTCATCTGGCGGCAGAGGGCTTCGACGTTCAGGGCGATCAGCGTGATCTGGCTGTCCGAGAGCCGGACCTCCTCCCTGGCCGCGTCGCTCGCCTTCTGGACAGCCGCTTTGATCTTCCGACGGTCAAATACGGCTTCCGCGCCGTTTCGTTTGATGATTTTCATGTCTGCAACCCTTTCTTCCGGCGGTGCCGGCCGCCGTCTTTGCGGGCTTTACCGGCCCGCATACATTTCGCTGTTACCCACTATAGCACTATATCTAGTTCCAGTCAAGGGCGTGACCACTATATCTGGGAAAAACCGGCGATATAGACAAATTGCCCCGGCAAAGTTCAGCCGAGGTTCTACTTGACAAAACAAATATTTGCATTTCCGTTTTATATGGTTTCCCGGCCGGAAAAACGCCCGCGGACAGGCCGGAAGGGGCTCTGCCGGGGCCTTTCCGCGCTTCCGGCGGGCGCTCTTCTGTTCGGTTCCGTCCTGGAGGGACGGTTTTGGCCGAAAGGCCGTAAGTTTGTGATTTTATTCACAATAGCACCCTGAAATTTATCTATTTCGTAGATTTTACAAGGTATTTTATCCTTTTCTTTCAAAGGTTTGTATAAAATAGCCTTTGATGAATGCCGAAAAATATGGTATACTATATGTGTAGGTTGATGAACAAGGAAAAATATCGGTTTTGGAGGTGCCAGATGTTTCAGATTGGAGATACGGTGTTTTACTGCGGCAGCGGCGTCTGCCGGATCGACTCGGTCACCCGCCGGGAGTTTGGCGACGAGATGAAAGATTACTATCTGCTGATCCCGGTCCACGCGCCTGAATCGGCGGTCTACCTGCCGGTGGACAATGCGAAGCTCCTTTCCCGGATGCGCAGCCCCCTTTCCTGTGAAGAGGTGCAGGGGCTGATCCGCACGCTGCCGGAAAAGGTCCTCGACTGGATCCCGGACGAGGGGCGGCGGAAGGCGGAGTTTACCCGCATCCTGCGGGAAGGCGACCAGCGGGAGATTTTGGGGCTGGTCCGGCTGATCCGCAGCCAGCAGAAGAAGCTGCGGGACGCGGGGCGCAAGCTCCACCAGTGCGACGAGCGGGCTTACCGCGAGGCCCAGCGGATGGTCTGCGACGAGTTCTCGCTGGCCCTCTCCATCCAGCCCGGCGAGGTGGAAGGGTATATTACCGAGATGCTCCACGGCAAAACGGCGTGACGGCGGCAAAAAGAGGCGTCCAGATGTGGGCGCCTCTTTTGTTATTCCCCAAAGTACAGGTTCATATCGACCGGCCCCGAGATCCCGGCGACCGACCCTTCGTTGGTATACTGCCACATCGAGAAGTCGTAGGGGAAGAAGGGAGTGTCATAATACTGGGCGAGCCAGATGTCGTAACTGCCGCAAATCTTGTCAAACTCCACCTTCGCCATATAGTAAGCGGTGTTGCCGTAGACCATCGGGGTATACCCGGCGGCGGCGACCGTATCGCAGAAGGCGGCGGCGATCGCGGCGCGCTCCGCGGCGGTCAGGTCGTTGGCGCGGGCGTCCTCGGTCATCACTTCCATGTCAAAGACGACCGGCATCGTGACCGAATAGCCGCTCAGCAGCTCCAGCAGGTAGTTTGCTTCTTCGGCCGCCTCGTCCGCGGTGACCGCCTGGGAGAAGAAGTAGACCCCCGTCTCCAGCCCGGCGGCGGACGCCCCGGCCATATTGGCGGCAAAGTAGTCGTCGGTCATCAGCGCGCCGTTGCCGTACCCGCGGTAGCCCGCCCGGACCATCGCGAAGCTGATCCCGTCGGCCGCGGTCGCTTCCCAATCGATCTCTCCCTGGTGGTAGGAGACGTCGACGCCGAGCAGCGCGTGGCGCGCCCCGTCGGGGGTGTAGGACGGCCGCCCGTTTTCCCAGGAGAGGGCCGACCAGTCGTAGCTGTTCATCGGGAGGGAACTGTCGATTTCGGCATAGTGGACGGAGGTGTCCTTATAGACGATCCGGTCGTCGAAAAACTCCTGGATGAACTGGGCCGAGAGGTTGTATGCCGCGACCTGTTCGGTAAACTGGTCGAGGGGGATGGTGTTCTGGTCCAGCTCTTCCTGCAGGGCCGCCGCCTGGGATTCGGCCGTGACCCGCGCCTCTTCCGCTTCCTGGACGGTCAGCCGGTTTTCCAGCGCGCCGATCCCCCAGAAGCCGAGGGTCACGACGTTGGTGATGGCGAGGAGCGGGGCGAGGACCGCGCTCAGCCGCAGATGGTTTTTCTGCCGCCGCTTTTCGACTTTGGCGAGCCGGCGGTCCCGCTTTTCCTTTGCCCGCTGTTCTTTGCGGGTGAGGGGCGGCTGAGGGGGCTGGGGCGGGGTGTTTACCCACTGGGGCGGGCGGATGTCCTGCCCGCCGGCCGACGAGGCGGAGCGGGTCTGGGGGGCCGGGCGGCGCGGGGGGACGGGGGCCGCCGGTTTTGCAGGCGCGTTTCCCTCCGGCTTTTCCGGGCCGGCGCTTCCCGTCGCTTCCCCGTCCGGGGGCGGGTCGGCTTCCGCCTGGCCGCCGTCCGTGGGGAGGTCCAGGGTTTTGGTATCTGCGCCGGGCTGCGGGGCGGAAAGCTCGTCCAGCTGCGCCAGCAGCCTGTCCGCTTCCGCATGGGTTTCGGCGTCCTGCTTTTCCGCCTCGGAACGGATTGCGTCCAGGTCGATGTTGAACGCCCATTCGCCGGTATCGTTTGTCTTTTTGCTCAAAGTGAAAACCTCCTTCCGGGCGGTTTCGCCCGGCTGCCGGTCAAATTCGGGTTATTTCCTCCATTATATCGGATTTTTACGGGTTTGGCAAGAGCGGGGGAAATGCCTGCCGGAACCGCCGTGCGGAATCAAAAAAAATCCCAGTACCATCCACGACGGTACTGGGATCTCTGGCGCGCCACGGGGGACTCGAACCCTCGACCTTTTGATTCGTAGTCAAACACTCTATCCAGCTGAGCTAGTGGCGCAAACCTGTTCTGTTCCTGTCAGGAAGTTCCTGACAGCTTTTATATAATATCACATCCGGCCGGAAAAGTCAACCCTTTTTTTAAAAAAACCATTCCGGGCACGAATGCCGGAATCCTCTTTTCAACCGCCGAAACAGCCTGTCTGGATAAAGCCGATTTTCCAAAGTGGATTTCGACAGCCTTTTCCGCAAAAATACCGGTTTTCTCAAAAAATCCCTTCCCAACGGCGGGGGAACGTGCTAAAATAAAACCAGTTTGTGACAAATCTGGACAGGAAAGGAAATTCCAATGGGCGGTAAACTGAAAATCTATCTATCGGCAACCATAGACCGTGCGGGGCTGTACCTGACGGCCCTCGGCAAATGGCTGGTCCTCTCCTGCCTCTGCGGCGGGGTCTGCGGGCTGATCGGCACCGCCTTCCACCTCTCGATCCAGTGGGCGACCGGGGTGCGGGGGGAAAACGGCTGGCTTATCTGCTGCCTGCCGCTGGCGGGGCTCCTGATCGTCGGGCTTTACAAGCTGGCCCGCACCGAAGGGGTCGGCACCAACCGCATCCTGGACGAGGTGCACGACGGCAAAGGGGTGCCGGTGCTGCTCCTGCCGGCAATCTTTCTCGGCACCTTCCTGACCCACCTCTGCGGCGGCTCGGCCGGACGGGAGGGGGCGGCGCTCCAGATGGGCGGGACGGTCGGCTACCAGGCCGGGCGGCTGCTGCGGTTTGACGACCGCGACCTGCGCACTGCGACGATGGCCGGGATGGCGGCCTTTTTCTCCGCCCTCTTCGGGACGCCGGTGGCGGCGACGCTGTTTGCGATGACGGTCGCGAGCGTCGGCATCAGCTACGCGGCAAACCTTTTGCCCTCCTTCCTGTCGGCGTTTATCGCCTACGGGGTATCGGGCCTTTTCGGCGTCGCGCCCGAGCGGTTTGCCGTGCAGGTCCCGGAGATGGAGCCGGTGATGCTGCTGAAGGTGATGGCGCTGGGCATCCTCTGCGCCTTTGTCTCGATGCTCTTCTGCGGCGGCATCCATCTGGGCGAGCATCTGCTGGACAAGCTGCGCAATCCCTGGGTGCGGGCGGCTGCCGGCGGGTGTCTGGTCATCCTGCTGACGCTCCTGTCCGGCACGCGGGACTACAACGGCGCCGGGATGGACGTGATCGCCCGGGCGATCGAGGGCGGGGAGGCGGCGCCGGCCGCGTTCCTGCTCAAAATCCTCTTTACCGCCGTCACGCTGGGCGCCGGGTTTAAGGGCGGCGAGGTGGTGCCCTCCTTCTTTGTCGGGGCGACATTCGGCTGCGTCGCCGGCGGCCTGCTCGGCATCCCGGCCGGGTTTGCGGCGGCGGTGGGGCTGGCCGCCGTCTTCTGCGGGGCGACCAACTGCCCGGTCGCGTCCATCTTCCTGGCGGCTGAGCTGTTCGGCGGGGCCGGCACCGGCTATTTTGCCGCCGCGTGCGTGATGAGCTTTTTCTTTTCCGGCTACGACGGGCTTTATTCCAGCCAGAAATTCCCCTATTCCAAGCTCAAGGCCCGTTTCCTCGGGACAGTGTATGCAAACCAGTTCCATGAGGGGAAGGAAGACCCCGCGTCCGGCGTGTAATCCGGTTTTTCGCTTTCCAAAAAGGCTTTGTTTATCGTTGACTGAACAGTATAAGCTTTCCAAACGTCCAACTGGCGTTCCGAAGACCGGCCTTCCACGGCCGGTTTTATGCGTGTGAGGCGAGCTTCTCACGCCGCGTCGGACATGGGATTCTTAAGGGGCTTTGCTCCTTAAGCGGATTCCAAAGGCAGAGCCTTTGGCGGATTCTTAAGGCAGAGCCTTGAGTCGCTGCCTTAAGGGCAGCGAAATAGATATTCAATGCTCAAAGTACTATATTGTTGCTCAAAAGATAGAGTGCCCGGTCTGGCTTAGCCAGACCGGGCACTTTACGCTTATCCCAAAGCGGATGGGCTCAAATTGCGGCAGTCGTCGATTCTTCCTCAAACTGCTTGGTATACAGGGTATGGTAGTAGCCCTTCTGCCGCAGCAGTTCTTCATGTTTGCCCTGCTCGATGATCTTACCGTCCCGGACGACCAGGATCAGGTCGGCCTGGCGGATGGTCGAGAGCCGGTGGGCGATCAGGAAGGAGGTGCGGTTTTGGAGGAGGTAGCTGATCGCGTCCTGGATCAGCTGCTCGGTCTGGGTGTCGATCGAGCTGGTGGCCTCGTCCAGCACAAAGATCGCGGGGTCGGCCAGCACCGCCCGGGCGAAGGAGATCAGCTGCTTCTCGCCGGTCGAGAGGCGGTCGCCCCCTTCGCCGACGTCGGAGTCCCAGCCGTTTTCCAGCTTTTCGACGACGGTGTCGGCCGAGACGGCTTTCGCCGCCGCCTTAACTTCCTCGTCGGTCGCGTCCAGCCGCCCGTAGCGGATGTTCTCCATGACGGTGCCGGAGAAGAGGTGGGGGCTCTGGAGGACGTAGCCGAGGGAGGAATGGAGCCAGAGCTGGCTGCGCTCCCGGTAGTCCTTGCCGTCGATCAGGATCTGCCCGGAAGTCGGCTCGAAGAACCGGCAGGCGAGGTTTACAAGCGTCGATTTGCCCGCCCCCGTCTCGCCGACGATCGCGATGGTCGTGCCGGCGGGGATGTGGAGGTTGAAGTGCTCGAGGACGTATTCGCCCCCGTCCGGGTATTTGAAGGAGACGTCCTTAAACTCGATCTCGCCCTTGATCGGCTCCCAGTTTTCCTTTTTCGGCTCGAAGGCGGTGCCATATTTGGCGATCACTTCGGGGGAGTCGGTGATCATCGGCTTTTCATCCAGCAGGTCCATGACCCGTTCGATGTTCGCCTGGGCGGAGATCAGCTCCGAGATGTTGGCCGCCAGGTTCTGGATCGGCTCGAAGATGCCGACCGCGTAGGTGGTAAAGGCCGACAGGGTGCCCAGCATCATCAGGCCGTTTAAGACCATGTGGCCGCCCTGGTTTAGGACGACGGCGGTGACGATGCTGGAAAGGAGCAGCATCAGCGGCAGGAAGATGCCCCTAAGCCGCGCCGCCCGGACGCCCGCCACCCGCATTTCGGTGGTCAGCTCTTCAAATTCCCGGCAGTTCTGCCCCTCGATGACCAGCGTCTTGGAGGTTTTCGCGCCGGTGATCCCCTCGTTGTAGGCGGAGGTAATCTTGGAGTTCTGGCGGCGGATCTTGCGGTTCCAGAGCAGGATCCGCTTCTGGAAGTAGATGGTCAGGATAACCAGCAGCGGCACGACGACCATGACCATCAGCGCGAGCTTGACATTTAAGAAGAGCATCGCGATAAAGACGCCGAAGACATACCCGATCTGCCAGGTCATGTCGGTCAGCTGCCAGGCGAGCATCCCGGCGATGCGGTTGGTGTCGCTCATGACCCGGGCGAGGATGTACCCCACCGGCGTCACGTTGTAGTAGGAGAGGGAGAGGGTCTGGAGATGGACGAAGCAGTCGTGCTTCATATCCCGGCCGATGTACATCTCGTTTTTCATCGACAGCCGGCAGAAGACGATCGTGATGACCGTCTGCAGGCAGATGGCGGCGGTGTAGGCGGCGGCGAAAAAGCCCAGCCCTTTTACCGTCCCGCCGGTGACAAAGGTGTCGATGGCGTAACGCTGGAAAAGCGGCAGCGAGATGTCGATCAGCGCCGCCCCGATGTTTAAGAGGAAGACGGCGATAAACGCCCCCTTGTACCGCTTCATGAACCGCCCGAGCCGCAGCCAGGTCTTCAGTTCAAAGCTCTTGTTGTATTCTTTTTCTTCCAGACGGATGCTCATACCTGCTCGCCCCCTTCCGTGTTCAGCAGCTGCCGGTCGGCGGCGGCCATCTGGATGTCGTAGATGTCCCGGTAGATGCCGGGGCGGGAGATCAGCTCCTGGTGGGTGCCGAGGTCGGAAAGGGCCCCGTCCTTTAAGACGAGGATCTCGTCCGCCTGCATCAGCGTCGTGATCCGGTGGGAGATGAGGATGACGGTGGCGCTGCCCATCCGTTCCTTCAAAGCCGCCCGGATCTTCGCGTCGGTTTCGGCGTCGACCGCCGAGAGGGAATCGTCGAAGATCATGATGGGCGCTTCCTGCATCAGCATCCGCGCGATCGCGACCCGCTGCTTCTGGCCGCCCGAGAGGGTGACGCCCCGTTCGCCGACGACGGTGTCGTAGCCGTCCTGGAAGGTGTCGATGGCGTCGTCGACGCAGGCGATGGCGGTCGCCTTGCGGATACCGGCGAGACCCGCGTCCGGGTGGGTGATGGCGATGTTCTCGCCGATCGAGCGGGAGAAGAGGAAAGGCTCCTGCAAGACCAGGCCGATGTTCTGGCGCAGGTAGTCCTGCCGGATATCCCGGATGTCGACGCCGCCGATGGTGATCGAGCCCTGGCCTTTGCCCAGGTCGTATAGCCGGTCGAGGAGGGCCGCGATCGTGCTCTTGCCGGAGCCGGTGCCGCCCAGGATCGCAAAGGTCTTGCCGGCGGGGATGGTGAAGGAGAGGTGGGAGAGGATCGGCTTTAACCCCTCATAGGAGAAGGAGACGTCGTTAAAACGGATGTCTTTATCCATCGGCGGGGTCAGCGCCTTCGGGTCGACCTTTTCTTCCTCCGCCCGCAGGATATAGGCGACGCGGTCGATCGAGACGCCCGATTTGCTCATCTCCGACAGCGTCCGCCCGAGGCTCCTGATCGGCCAGGTGAGGGAGGAGTTGTAGCTGATAAAGGCCAGCAGCGTCCCGGCGGAGATCTCGCCGCCCGCCGCGAAAGCCGCGCCGACCGCGATGACCGACATGATCTGGAGGCCGGTGATCAGGTCGCCCAGCGCCCAGTAGACGCTCATCAGTTTGCCCAGCTCGACCCACAGCTCGGAAAAGCGGTTGTTTTTCTTATTGAACTTGTCCACCTCGTACCGCTCCCGTCCGAAGGCCCGGACGACCCGGACGCCGGTCAGGTTTTCCTGGACGTTGGTGGAGAGGATCCCCTCCGCCTCGTCGGCGATCCGGAAGCGGTAGCTGATTTTGGAGTAGAAGATGCCGGAATAGAGGAGGACGACCGGCACAAAGACGGCCGAGATCAGGGCGATCCGCCAGTCCATCGAAAACATGATGATCATATAATAGACGATCATGAAGACGATGCGGATGACCTCTAAAAGCTGGTTGGTAAAGAAGTTGCGGATGACCTCAACGTCGGAGGTACAGCGCTGGATGATCTCACCGGTGTTGTGTTTCACATGCCAGGAGAAGGGGAGCCGCTGGATATGAGAGTAGAGGGCGTCCCGCAGCCCTTTGACAAACCCTTCCGAGCCGCGGGCGGTGGCGGTGCGGGTGCCGAAGTTGCCAAGCCCCCCCACCAGCGAGGCGATGATGATCGCACCGGCCGCCATCAGGAGCGCCGCACCGGGGTTTGACCGCAGCCAGTCAAGGGAAGTAAACGCCTGCAGGACGCCCGGCAGGGTGTAGTCCTCGCTTCCCAGCACCGAGTCGACGGTGACGCTGATGACCTGGGGGGTCAGCGAGTTGCAGACGGTCGAGAGGACCGAACAGAGAAGCGCCGTCGCGAAAAAGAGGAGGTTGCCCCGTAAGAATTTCGCCATCAGCGGGAAATTGTTCTCTTTTTTGTTTTTTTGCGAAGCCATGATGTTCCTTTCCGGGGGAGTTTTCCCCCATTTAAGGTGTATCTGGTGGAAAAGACGCAGATACACCTGCAGCTAAGGGACCGTGAGGGTACCCCAGTCTGCCTGTTTGGTGAGCGCATATCGGGCGGCTTTCCGCGCCGCCGGGCGGTGAGGTGCAGGATCTTTGCGCATGGTTTGATGGTTCCCTTCTTTCATGCAGAATGTAGTTTTTTCCCGTTTTGGGGTTAAAACAGGGATTCCGGCGGCTTTTTTGCGGCGGAATCCTGTCAAAACGGAGAGCAAAAATCTGTCGGTATGCTCCAAGGGACAGTCTAGCAGAATTGCGAAATTTTGTCAATATGTTCTGAAACCTTTTCTAAAAAGGGGAAAATTACGCAAAAAAGAAGGGGCCGCGCATGGCGGCCCCAGAAACTACTGGAAGATTGGAGGTGGCGGTTTTACGCTTCGACGGTCACTTTGACCCCCTCCGGGGCCTTGACGGTGACGTCCGGTTTGCCGTCTTTCAGTTCCCACTTGACGTATACTTCGCCGCGGGGGGTGAGGACGCTGCCTTCCGCACTGGTCAGGTAGCCGGGCACCGGGTGGACCCGGATGGAGGCATATCCCGGTTCGGCCGGCTGGACGCCCAGGGTGACGGCGGGCAGTTCGTTCAGGACCAGCGCGCTCCAGGCGTGGCAGTCGCTGCGGGCGGTCGCGCCGGGGGATTCGACGCAGGTGGTCATATGGTTATCGACCATCGCCCGCCAGGTGCCCCAGACTTTGTCCATATGGTCGTAGAGGCCGGTCATCTGCAGCGCCCGGCAGAGGTAGTAGCCCATGGCGACGGTGCACTGCGCCATTTTTTCATTTAATGTCCGCAGCAGCACCTTCCGGGCGGTCTCCCCTTCCAGGACGCCGGTCAGGATGGCGAAGACCTGTACCTGCTGGCTGTATTCCTGTACGGCGGGGCCGTCCCGCAGCATCCCGTCCGGGTCGCTGCACCGCGCTTTGACCGCCGCTTTGACCTTTTCCGCCCGGGCGAGGTAGTCTTCCGCCAGTTCGGCAAAGCCGAGGTATCCGGCCAGCTTTGCGCCATACTGCAGCCCCATGATGTAAATGAGGCTTTCAAACGTCGCCGGCCCTTTCCGGATCGCGCCGGGAACGCCGGCCTCCCATTCGGGCGCCCAGTCGACAAACGACCAGTACCGCTTGCCCATGCCCCCTTCAGAGGTGGGCTGGACGAGGCCGTCCGCGCCCAGGAACCCGTCGTAGAACTGCAAGATCCGTTCGACCGCCGGGAGATAGCGCCGCACCAGCGCCTTGTCCCCGAAATACATCATGTGGTCGTAGATCATCATGATGTAGTAGACTGAAAAGCCGGGGATGACGTTCGGGCCGTAGGAAGGATAGGAGCAGTTGATCAGCCCGTCCGCCCGCTGGCTGTGGAAAAAGTCCTCCATCGTCCGCCGGGCCATCCGGTCGTCGGCCGCGACACAGTAGGTGAAGAGGATCTCGCTGCGGGAGTCCATCGCATACTGCAGCTGCTCATAAAACGGGCAGTCCTCATAGGTCTCATGCATACACCGCCTGAGCGTCCGCAGGCTGATCTCCCAAATGGGGGCAAGGGTTTCGTCGGAGGTTTTGACCCAGGTTTTCGGCTGGAGCGGGTAGCCGGTCTCCCGGTAGTCAAACTGCCGGATGGTGAGCGGCGCGCCGCCCGTCTCGATCTCCAGCCGGACAAACCGGAAGGTCCGGAACCAGAAGGGCTCATAGTATTCCGGCTTTTCGGCGCTGCCGTAGCCGGAGACCCGGTAGTGGTCTTCGGCGGTGTAGGTCAGCTCGCCCGTCTCGCAGTCGGTGCGGTCGGTCTTATAGACCTTATCGAAGAAAGAGATACCGGTCGGGGATTTTTCCACATGACCGTAGGACTCGCTGTAGACGATCGTGATCTTTGCCCCTGCCCCGCCGGATACCGCCAGCTGGATATAGCCGGTCGTCAGTTCGCCGGCCGACAGTTCGACGGTCTCTTTGGCGTTTGCGGGGATCTCGATGGCGCCGCCCTTCAGCATCCTGTCCCAATCGCCTTTCGAAAAGCCGGATTCCCGGATGCAGAAGGTACGGTCAAACTGCCGGGGGGTCTCATAGAGCAGCGGGATCGGGCGCTCTTTCATAAACCGGGGCGGGATCGAGCGGGAAAGCTCCCGTTCGCCGTACTCGTACGCCTGCGGCCAGGCCGCGTCGTCATACGCCGGCTGCATCCAGCCGGCGGTTTCGGGGTCGCCGGCCGCGTCCTCCGAGATGCAGAGCGGTTCAAAAGCCTGGTTTGCCTTGCGGACCGAAACGGTTTTCAGCAGGCGCGCCTTCCAGCTTTCTTCGCTGGTGGAGAGGGCTTTGGTTTCGCTTTCCATATAAAAGCCGGGCCTTCCCATCCGCCAGACCGCGTGGTTGCCTTTGTCGTTGTCCTCGGGGTAGCGCAGCACGACTGCCGCCAGCGTGTTTTCCCCCTCGTGCAGGTAAGGGGCCAGGTCGATTTCCTCATAGTGCCAGACCTGCCCGTCCCCTTTGCAGGGGCCCTGGCAGACCGAGACGCCGTTGACATACAGCCGGTAGCGGGAATCGGCGGTGATGCGGGAGACCGCTTTTTCCGGCTTGGCGGGGAGGCAGGCCCTGCCGCGGAAGAGGCAGAAGCAGGGGGAGAGCTTGTCGTAGTCTTCAGAGGTCCAGAGCCAGCCGGACCCGGGGTTCATCGGATGCCGCATGGAAAAAACTCCTTTCGTGGGATAATGGGAGGGAAATGTTGTTTACGGGATACCCTGTCCGCCGACTGTTCCCAGCGGACAGCAAACGGCGCCCACAGGCCTGCGGGCGCCGCTGAAAGGGGGCAAAGTTTGTATCAGCCCTTGACCGCGCCGATGGTGATGCCTTTTACAAAATACTTCTGGAAGAAGGGGTAGAGGAGCATGACCGGCAGGCAGCCGACCATCGCGATCGCCATCCGGACCGAGACGGAGGGGAGGGTGGTGTTGCCGGCGCCGGCCGACTGGGCGACGGTGGAGGAGGCCAGGAACTGGATGTTCTGGTTGATGCGGTTTAAATAGTTCTGGAGGCTGAACAGTTCGGTCTTGGTGACATAGTACAGGCCGTTGGTCCAGTCGTTCCAGTAACCGATGCCGACCATCAGCCCGACCGTCGCCAGGATGGGCAGCGAAAGGGGCAGGATGATCTTCCAGAAGATGTAAAACTCGCCCGCCCCGTCGATCTTCGCGGCCTCGATCAGGGCCGGCGGGATGTTCTGGGCAAAGTAGTTTTTCATCAGGATGACGTTGAAAGCGTTCATCATCAGCCCCGGGATGATCAGCGCCCAGATCGAGTTGCGGATGTGGAAGACCTGGGTCCACATAATGTAGCCGGAGACGATGCCGCCGTTAAAGAGCATCGTGAAAAAGACGACAAACGAGAGGACGTTGTGGGCGCAGAAGTCCTTCCGGGAGAGGGGGTAGGCCAGCAGCGGGGTGATGACGATGCTGGCAAAGGTGCCGACCACCGTGATGAAGACCGAGATCAGGAACGAGCGGCCGATCTCGTCCCCCTTGGCGAAGAGGTAGCGGTAGGCTTCCAGGCTGAACTCGGTCGGGAACATATGGTAGCCCGCCGAGATCAGGACGTCGTTGTCGGTGAGGGAACTCATGAACATCAGCCAGATCGGGATGACGGCTAAAAGGCACATGACGGTCAGGATGATGTTGATCGCGATCTGGTAGATCCGTTCGCCTTTCGATTTAATCATTGCATTTCCATCCTTTCCATCAGAAGAGTGCGTCGTCCGGGCTGACCTTGCGGACCAGGATGTTGGCGGCCATGACCAGGATGAAGCCGACGATCGACTGGTAGACGCTGGCGGCAGAAGACATGGAGATGTCGTTTAATTCCATCAGGCCGTGGTAAACGTAGGTGTCGATCGTCTGGGTGGTCTCATAGATCGCGCCGGAGTTCATCGGGACCTGGTAGAAGAGGCCGAAATCGGAGTAGAAGATGCGCCCGACGCTCATGATGGTCAGCATGACGATGGTCGATTTGAGGAGCGGCAGCGTGATATAGCAGATCTGCTGGCGCTTGTTCGCCCCTTCGACCGTCGCCGCTTCATAATAGGACTTGTCGATGCCGACGATCGAGGCGAGGTAGACGATGGAGGAGTAGCCGACGCCTTTCCAGATGTTGACGAAGGTCAGGATAAACGGCCAGACCTTCGGTTCCGAGTACCACTGGACCGGTTCCATCCCGAGGGCGGGGAGCAGGGAGTTGTTCAGCCAGCCGCTGTCGCCCGACATGAACGCGAAGCCGATGTAGGAGATGATGACCCAGGAGAAAAGGTAGGGCAGCAGGATGACCGTCTGGTAAAGGCGGGGCCGCACCTTGCCGCGGATGTCGTTTAACATGATGCCGACCGCGATCGGGACGATGGTGCCGATGATGATAAAGGCGATGTTGTATAAGATCGTGTTGCGGGTGATCCGCCAGGCGGAACCGGTCGAGAAGAGGTAGGTGAAGTTGTCCAGGCCTACCCAGTCGCTCGCCCAGATGCCTTTGGAATAGTCGATGTTCTTGAAGGCGATGAAGATACCGATCATCGGGAAGTAGTTGTTGACGAGCAGGTAGATCAGCCCCGGCACCGTCATCACAAACAGCGGGATCTGCCGTTTTAAGCGGATCGCTTTGCTTTTTCTGTTATCCATATTGCACCTCCGGTAGACTGCGGAAAAGGGGAGGGTTCACCCCTCCCCAATCCCGGGAAAAGAGACATATGGGCGCCGCCCGCAAGCTGATGGACAGGGGGACGGGCGGGCGCCGGGAGGTCTTACTGCTGTTCAGCGAGCCAGGCGTCCAGCTGGGTCTGCTTTTCTTCGATGACCTTGTCGATGCCGGCGGCCTTGAGCGCTTCAATGAACTTGGGCAGCTCGGTGGCCGGGTCGGTGGTGCCGGTCTCCAGGCCGGGGCCGTATTCGCTCTTGACGTTGGAAAGCTCGGTCAGCTCGTTGCGGACGACGGTGGAGTCATAGGTGAAGCCCATCGCCGGGGAGAAGTTGGCGTTTTTGTTGTTGGCTTCCAACCGGCTGTAGATGGTGGTGTCGCGGCCGTAACCGAAGATGTAGGAGAGGAACTGGTTGCCGAAGAACCAGTCCATGTTCATGTTGTAGGAGGAGGTGGTGGAGTCGACCCCTTCCGGGAAGTCGATGGTGCCGTCGTCCTGCAGCTCGTAGTGGACCCCTTCGACGCCCCAGTCCAGCAGGTTGACGATGTCGGGGTTGGTGTACATTTCATTGAGCCAGAGCATCGAGGCTTCGGGATTTTCCGAGGTGGCGGAGATGGCAAAGCAGATGCCGTTGACGTCGGTGGTCGTGATGGTGGGCTGGAGCAGCTTCACACAGGTGACGTCGACGCCGGTGGCGTTGGTGATCTGTTCCGCCTGGCCCTCTTCGCCGACGATGAAGCCGCCCATGACGACGCCCGCCTGGATATAGGTGTTCTGGGCCTCGGTGGTGGTGGCCGCGTCCTGCATGATGTAGCCCTTCTGGTACCAGTCGTGGGCGATATCCAGCAGCTGGGCGTACTCTTCCGACTCATAGTAGTTGACGACGGTGGTCTCGCCGTCCATCAGGACGCCGAAATAGTCGTTCAGCTTGTCCAGAAGGGGCATACTGGTCATGAAGTTCATGGAGTTGCTGACCGAAGAAGCGCAGTACATATCCGGTTCGGCCGCTTTCATCTGTTCAAAGATATTGCCGACCTCGCCCAGCACTTCCATGTATTCGTCCCAGGTGGACGCCTGGTAAAGGCCGTCCAGCGAGATGTTGTTGTCCTCGATGACGTCGGTGCGGAGGATGACGTTTAAGACCGCCGCCTTGCCGTTGTTGTTGGGCAGGGCGTAGAGGCTGCCCTGGTTGGTGGTGGCTTTTAAGAACTCGTCGCCCAGCGCTTCATGGATGCCCTGGCCGTAGGTGTCCATATAGGGGGAGAGGTTCATCAGCTGGTTTTTGGAGAGCATCGTCGAATAGGTGCCCAGCATACCGAAAACGTCCAGCTGTTCGCCGCCCGCCATCATCATGCCGATCTGGTTGGTGTAGGTGTTGGAGGCGATCGCTTCGATGTTGACCCGGACGTTGTCGTTGGCGACGGTGATCTCGTTGACGCCGTCCTCGACCATCTGGAGGCCCTCGTCGGTGTACATCCCGGAGGCGGGGAAGGCGAAGACGATCTCGGTCTCTTCCGCCATCTTCAGGGAACCGCTTTCGCCGGACGATTCGCCGCCTTCCGCGGACTCGCTGCTGCCGGTGGAGGCAGTTTCGCCGCTGCCGGTATCGGTGGAGGTGGAGGCGGAAGAGCTGTCGCCGCCGCCGCAGGATGCGAACATGGTCGTGCACATAGCCGCCGCCAGTAATAAGGTGATCGCTTTTTTCATGATACTGTCTCCTTTTCCATTGTGGTGGTAAAGCCGTTTTCCGTCCGGCTCATTTCCTGTTGTCATCATTATACAGGAATCCGTTCACAATTTCTTTCAATTTAGCGGCGGGAAGTTCCTGTTTTCCGGCAAAAAAGGGGGCCGGAAAACGGGTTTTTCCCATTTCCCGGCCTGCCGGCGGTTTATTTTTCGGTTTTTCCGTCCGGGTTTCCGTTTTTCCGTTTAAACTCCGACGGGCTCATGCCGGTCTTGCGCTTGAACAGCTCGGAAAAGTAGCCGAAATTGTCGTATCCCAGCATCTGCGCCGCTTCGCTGATCGGGTGGGTGAGCAGCAGGCGGCGGGCTTCTTCCATCTTCCGGCCGGTGATATAGGCGACCAGCGAGCTGCCGGTCTCCCGCCGGAAGATGCGGGTCAGGTAGTCGGGGGAGAGGAAGACCTTTTCGGCAATCTCTTCCCGGCTGAGCTTTTCGGTGATGTGGCTTTCGATATAGGCTTTGACCTGCCGGACGGTCGCCGATTCCCCCTCCCCGTCCTTTTGGGGCAGCAGCCGGGCGAGCCGGCAGACGAGCGCCCTGGCTTCCGCGACGGTCTCGACTTCCGCCCCGCCGGTGTGCAGGGCGTCCAGCCCTTCCACGTCCATCGGCAGGCGGCCCGTCTCCATGAGGTAATAGTCGGCGGTCAGCAGGACAAGCCGCATAAACGCCCGCAGGCCTTCCCTTCCCAGCGCCATCCGGTCGAGCAGCCCGTCCGCCAGCGCCGCAAAGCCCTCCGTATCCCCTTCCCGCAGCCGTTTAAGCCCTTCGTCCGAAAAGGTGCGGAAGGCGCCGCCCCACGCTTCGGTGGATTCCCCGCCGGGGATGGGCGGGTTGTCCGCCGTAAAGACGCCGGGCAGTTCCCGGGTGTTGCTGCGGGAGAGGGCGAGCAGCGTTTCCGCCTGTCCGGCGATCTCTTCCCCGAATACGCTTTCCCCACAGTAGCAGGCGAGCGTTACCCCCAGCATCTCTTTGCAGCTGTCCAGCGTGTCGGTGAGTTCGAAGGCCAGCAGCTCTTTTGCCGGCGATTCCGATATGACCCAGATCTGCCCGCCGTCCCAGATGAGCCGTTCGCCGCTTTCCAGGGAGAGGAACTTTTCCGAGAGGACGTTGGAGACGGCGTAGCGCAGAAGCTCCCGATCCCCGCCCCACTGGCTGAGGCATTCCGCTTTCCGCACCGGCGTAAAGAGCAGCAGGGTATAGGGGGCGTCGAAGTGGTAGCGGCTGCCGGTCTGCTCGGCCAGCCGGACGATCTCGTCCGCCGTCCGGCCGGCGTCGCCGGTGATGACGCTGCGCCAGAAGCTGCCGGCCGCCTGCCGTTCCCAGAATTCCCACAGCCGCCCTTTTTCCGACCGGGCTTGCTGCGCCCGCCGTTCCCGGACGACGCCGGCAAGCCGCTTTACCGTCCCGGCGAGGGCGTTAAAGTCGACCGGTTTGAGGATATATTCGGAAAAGCCCAGCTTTAATGCAGTCTGGGCGTACTGGAAGTCGGCGTGGCAGGTGAGGCAGGCGGAGACGGGGGAAAGCCCCTGGCCCCGCACCCAGTCCATCAGCTGCAAGCCGGTCCCGCCCGGCATTTCGATGTCGGTCAGCAGCAGGTCGATTTCCCCGGCCGACAGGATTTCCTTTGCCTTTTCGATGTTCAGGGCGGTGAAGACCGTTTCGATGCCGAGGGAGGCCCAGTCGATCTTCGCCTTTAAAGCCCGCAGGATGTATACCTCGTCGTCGACGATCAGGATGTTCATTTATCGTTCCTCCTTCCGTCCAGCGGGAACCAGATAAAGGTCCTGGCCCCGTTCTTGCCGCCGCCGATCTGGAAGACCGCGTCCGCGTACAGATAGCGCAGCCGCGTCCGGGCGTTCTGCAGCCCGATATGCCCTTCCATCCCGCCGCCTGCATTAAAAAGGGCCGCAAAGTCCGGCGGATAGCCCGGGCCGCTGTCCTGGACGGTGATGCCGGCGCCGACCTTGCCGTCGAGCCGCATCCGTGCGATCTCCACCGAAAAGGTCGTCTCCCCGTAGGCGTTGAAGGCGTACTTCATGATGTTTTCGATCAGCGCCTGGATGAGGAGCGGGGGGATCGGCGCGTTTTCCAGCTCCGGTTCGCAGCGGACGGTAAAGGTAAAGGAATCCCCCCGGCGGATCTTCATGATCGTGAGATAGTTGCCGATGTTGCGGAGCTCTTCCCGGATGGTCACCGTCTCCCGGGAGGAAGCGATAAACCGCATATAGTCGGACAGGCAGCGGGTCAGCTGCTGGATCGGCCCGTCGTCCCCGACCTGGGCCATCGCGTTGATGGTGTTGAGGGCGTTTAGGTAAAAATGCGGCTCGATCTGCACCTGCATATACTGCATCCGGATGCGGTTTTTCTCGATTTCATCCTCATATGCCTGGACTTTCAGGTCTTTGATCTGGGAAACCATCCCGTTGAAGGAATCGATCAGCCGGTGGAACTCGATGCTGGAGTTGTCCTGCGGGATGCGGTAATCGAGCAGCCCCTTGTTGACCCGGCCGATCGCGTATTGCAGCTGGTCCATCGGCGCGAAAAAACGGCGGTTTAAATTGTGGACCAGAAAGGGGAGGCACGCCAGGAAGGCGATGAGGACGGCGGCAAGGGCGGTCTGTACCCACCGGACCGGCTGGGTCAATTCCCGGATGTTGACCGCCTCGGCCAGCGTATAGGCGCCTGTTTCGGAGGTCTCGCTGAAAAGCAGGTAGCGTCCCTCGATTTTGTATTTTTCGCTGGACAGGCGGGGCAGGACGAGCCCGTCTATGCCGCTGCTGCGGGTCATCTCCAGCCCGGCGGCGTTTAGCAGGACGACCCCGCCGTCCTCGGTGGTGAGCCACCCGTCGGTCAGCCTGGAGAGGTAATCCACCTCCGCCCAGCAGAAGAACCAGGTTTCCCGCAGCTGGTAGCCGTAGACCAGGAACCAGACGCCATGGTGGACGGCGGCCCGCCATTTCCCGCCTTTCAGCACGTCCGGGTTATCCCGCAGCATCGAGAGGAAGGCGGTGCGCTGGGCGTAGCCGGTGCTGTTTTCATCCGAAAAGCTGTAAACCAGGTTGCCGTTTTCCGGGCAGAAGACCCCGTACCCGGTGACCAGGCTGCTGGAGAACTGCGCGATATCGTGCAGATAGCTGGTCCCGGCGTAATACTGGTCGTCGGAGGACGCGCTCTGGAACTGCGCCACCGTATTTTCGTTGTAGTCCAGCCCGACCATCGACATGGAGGCGGCTTTGAGTTCGCCGTCAAAAATCCGCATATTCCCCGACAGCGCGTCCTGGCTGGTGGCGTAGATCTGGTCGCGGATGACGTTTAACTCGACCGCGTTGATGACCGACATCCCGATAAACAGCGGCAGGACGCTCCCCAGCAGCAGAAGCAGCACCTGGGTCTTAAGCGGCGCCGCTTCCCTGTTCCTTTTTCTGCCTGACCGCATCTGCCGCACCCCTTTTCCAGTATATGGGTTTACCGTTTCTTCTTTTTCTTCCCGGCGCTTTTGACCCGGGGTTTCCGTTCGGGGATCTTGCTGAGGTCAAAGAGGTCGCCCAGCGTCGCCCCGGCCGGTTCCGGCTCCTTGCCCATCAGCTGCCGGACGATCTTCGTCCGCTCGGCAAAGGCGGCGGGGTCCTTGACCAGCGTCAAAAGGGAGGCGGAGTTTTCCGCGTCCACCATCGCCGAATGCTGGCTGCCGGCAAAACTGCCGCTGGACGCGCCGAGGGCGTTGGTCAGGGAGAGCGGGTTGCGGCGGGAGAGGCCCATCAGCCGGGTATAGACCCGCTGGAAGTCCATCCAGCGGTTGAACACCTTCGGGATCTCCAGCCCCTTCAGCCTGCACTCGCCGGAAAACTGCCGCCAGTCGGAGTTGCTCCAGGCGTAGATGCGGGTCTTGCCGTCGCCCGTTTCGCTCCCCTTTGCGATCCAGTCGGTGAAGATGCCGATCGCCTCTTTGAGCAGCGGCGCGTTTTCAACATCCTCCTGTTTGATGCCGGTCAGGGCGGTGATGTGGGGCATCACGGGGGAATATTCCGGCTTGACGTTTAAGGAAAACCGGTCGGTCAGCTGGTAGTTTTCGTTTAGCTTGACCGCGCCGATCTGGATGATCTCCCCCAGCACGATCTCCCGGGCCTCCCGGTTTTCGCGGGGGATCGGGTTCATTTCAAAGTCTAAAAAGATATGCTGCACTGCAAAACGTCCTTTCCGCACAAAAATACCGTTTCTATTTTAGCACATCCGGGCGGGAAAGGGAAGAGCGGGCTTTTCAGAAAACGGAAAGCCGGTTGCATCCCGTCCGGTTCCGTGTTACAATGAAACCAGAAAAACGTATACAGGAGATGACCGCGATGCTTTTTCAGAACGCGCTTTTATTTTTGCCGGATGGGCATTACCATGCCGGATGCCTGCGGGTAAACGGCGGGCGGATTGCGGAGATCGCCGGGGCGCTCTCCCCGCTGCCGGGGGAAGAAACGCTGGACTGCGGCCGGCGGAAGCTGGTGCCCGGCCTCATCGATATCCACACCCACGGGCGGATGATGCGCGATTTCTGCGAGGGGACGCCGGACGCCTTTGACGCCCTGGCGGCCGCCTATATCGGGGAGGGGGTCACGACCGTCTGCCCCACCTCGATGACGCTGCCGCTCCCCCGGCTGGAAGAGATCTTTTCCGCCTATGCCGCCTGGCGGCCGACCAACACTTCCGGCGCCAGGCTTGTCGGCATCAACATGGAAGGCCCCTTTTTAAGCGCCGCCAAAAAGGGGGCGCATGAGGAAAAATACATCGTCCCGGCGGACAGCGAAGCCTTTGACCGGCTCTGGCAGGCGGCGGGAGGGCATATCCGCCTCTGCGACGTCGCGCCGGAGATCCCCGGCAACCTGGATTTTATCCGGAAGGCAAAAGAGCGCTGCACCGTATCGGTCGCCCATACCGGCGGCAGCTACGAAGAGGTGATGGCGGGGTTTAAAGCCGGCGCCAAAGGCGCTACCCACCTTTTCAACGGGATGAGCGGCTTTTCCCACCGGTCGCCCGGCGCGCCGGGTGCGGTCTTCGACGGGGCGGAATACGCCGAGCTGATCTGCGACGGGGAGCACGTCGCGCCCCCTGCCCTGCGGGCGGCGGTGCGGCTGCTGGGCCTCGAACGGCTGGTGGTCATCTCCGACTCGGTGACGCCGGCCGGGATGCCGGAGGGCGCCCGCTGTGCGCTGGGCGGGGAAACGGTGGTGATCCGGGGCGGGAAGGCCCAGCTGCCGGACGGGACGATCGCCGGGAGCATCGTCAGCCTTTTGGAAGAGCTGCGGCGGCTGGTCGCCTTCGGCATCCCGGAAGAGACGGCGCTGCTCGGCTGTACCCGCAACCCCGCCCGCGCCATCGGCGAGACGGAGATCGGGGAGCTGGCGGAAGGGAAAATGGCCGACCTTCTGCTGCTCGGGTACGATTACCGGGCGGAACGGGTGTACCGGGACGGGAAGGAGCAGGTGAGGAATGAAAAATGAATAATGAAGAAATGAATAATGAATAATTATGGATGGAAATGCTGCGTATTTCTTCGATTTTTTATATAAGAAAGATTGAAAGAACAGAACAAGCAAAAAGCCTGCCCGGTTTCCCAGGCAGGCGTAAGGTCCCGTTTAGATCGCCTTGGTCTCTTCGCGGAGCCATGCGGCTTCCTCTTCCGGCAGGTAGGGGGAAATCTTCTCAAAGACTTGCTCCATATAGGCGTTGTAGAGCGCCCGTTCCTTTGCGGTCATCTCCTCGGGGAGCACCGCCTCCGGCTCGTAGGGGACGAAGGTGAGGTTGTCGAAGGCCATGAACTGGC
>CALXKG010000220.1 GCA_944388825.1 uncultured Clostridia bacterium
TGCAGTTTCTTCTCGGCTCCGGCAAAAAGAAATTTGATATTGATATTACCGATGAAGTGGAAGAGGCAGAATACCAGCCAGAAGATACCATGATCGATATTCGGACATACCGAGAAAAGGTCATCGATTATTTGGCAGAGCATCTGGACAGTGCGGTCATTAAGAAGATTCACAATCTGGAGCCTATCACCAATGCCGACCTGGAGGAGCTTGAACATATTTTGTGGCATGAGCTTGGAACAAAAGCAGAATACGATGAGGCAACCGATATCGGAAATTTGGCGGCATTTGTCCGCAGCCTGATTGGTCTAAGTCAGGAAGCCGTCAATGTGAAATTCGGTGAATATCTCAGCGGAAACCTGCTGAACTCTCAGCAGCAGGAGTTTGTGCGTACAATCATCAACTATGTCAGAGAAAATGGCGATGTCGAGCTTGCAGATATGGTAAACACAGAACCGTTCAACAATTACGATTTGAATGAGATTTTCGGTGTCAATTTGCCTGCGATGATTGCAGTAGTCCGAACATTGCATGATGTGGTACAGGTAGCGTAAAACAGAGGAATAGTTTTTGGCCTGGTGGCTTTCTTGAAAGATATAGACAAAATAGAGAGGTCAATATGTCAAACATAACGAAGTTGTATGCCGCATATAAAGCCGGATATTTGGGCAATAATATCCTTGATACATATTTTTCCTTCATGGCGAATATGATTACTGAGGAACATTTGACAGTAGTGGAAGATACCGTTATAGCGACTAAATTTAAAGATCGCTATACAATGGAACTTCCGTTACCATTTATCAGGCAAATTTTGGGGGTTGGCGTGCAGAACGGAAGTTTTATCGAAGACCATGGAAAGTATAGTGTTGTTGTAAACAAGCTTGCCATGTATCGTTTTAGCGAAACAGATTTTAATACTTTATGGGAGCGTTTAATCAATGAATTTTCGGCATATTGCAGAGTGAAGGACATTGAAATCTCCTCGCTTGACACCAGCGCATTTGTGCTGGATATTTTGGATGATGCCGATGAGAAAATATTGTCAGGTGAAAAAGTAGATGAACCGGATGGCATGTCTCCATCTGAATATGGATGGTATAGTTTTATCAAAGAACAGGGTGAATTGCAGACTGAACTGTATTCTTTTGTTGCAGCTCTCTCGGCAAGCAATATTACGAAGCAAGCACTATTCCATGCGGGCGAAACATCACCTGACTATTCTGACCTGCATATTTACTTAGACTCTCCCATTGTCTTTGCCTTACTCGGAATGGATGACACATCCAGAACAGAGTCATATAAACAGCTCGTTGCCGATATGCTGAAAGCAAAGTGCAGCGTCCATGTGTTGGATCATAATTTTCAGGAAGTAGATAGTATAATCGCAAGAGCGGCTGGATGGGCAACAAATACCTTGTATGATTTGAGAAAGGCAAACAATGCAGCCCGCTTTTTCCATGATTCGCAGATGGACGAAAGTGAAATCTCGGAATTTTGCGGAAGTATCGAAACAAAGCTAAACGAATTAGGCATAACTGTAAAAGAAACCGCCTATGATGTTTTTCAGGATAAGTTTCAAGAGGATGAGACCTGCCTGTTTGATATGGTCAAAGCTCGGTATCTTGATCACGGCTATGAATTGTCGCAGGAAAAGCAAGACAGTATCCGAATTGATGTACAGTCTATCATAATGATTTACCGTGAACGACAGGGCCAAACTGCAACCAGATTGCAAAATGCCAAACATATTATGCTGACCTCGAATAATGCTATTGCGAACGTCAGCAAAAAGTACGAGAGCAATAGGAGCCTTCAGGCAGGACATATTCCTGCTTGCATCTCTGCCGATTTGTTTGGTGCTATTCTTTGGTTAGACAGTCCGATGCAGTTATTGGAATACCAAAAGAAGAAATTGCTTGCGGATTGCTATGCTTTTTTAAAGCCTGACAAGGTTATGCTTGATAAGTATATTCAGTCATTGGATGAGGCACGGAATGCAGATGCTATTGATGAAAAGAAATTTTTGTTCCTGCGTACCCATAAAGTGGTGCTCGATTCTCTGATGGATATCACCAAGGGGGATTATGCTCGATTTAACTCTAACACCTATCTGGAAGTATACGAGGATATACAAGAAAAGGCTCTGAAAAAGTATAAAGACGAAGCTGTTGCCCATGCGCAAACCCAAGAGGCGTTCAAGAATCTCGAAAAGAATTCTTCTGATGAAATTGAAGCTTTGAAGGCTCGTATCGCAACCATGGAAGAAAACGAGAAAAAACGTCAAGAGGATGATTTTAACAAGAAGGCTTCCGTATGGGGATGGGTTGCCACACTTATACTCGCAGGTATTCCATATCTTCTTTTGATAGTTGTTATAGAAATCATTAAAACACAATTTTCCAGTATTTCTTGGCGTTCCGCATACGGGATAGCAGGCACATTTATTGCGACAACTATTGCAGGCATCTTTTTTACCACAGGGAAAAAGTGGTGTTTCAAAAAAGTGCGATCTATACTTGAAAAGCGTGAAAAATAGTAGATGACACAGCCCACCGATCATCTGACCGGTGGGCTGGGCTACGTTTATTCTTAATCCATTAACCGATGTTCCGGCGTTCCTTGAACATACTGTTCCAAATCGCCGCCGAGTACAAGTTGTGCATACTCCAGCGGCTTGTTGTAGATCAGCCAGTCCAGCTCTGACCGCTGGTACATATTGTCGGCAACTTCGTTTTCAACAGCTATGGTGTCGATGGCAATCATGCTGCTATCGGAAAATTTGAGTTCCACGCTGCAGTTATCCATATTGAACGCACAGGAAATCAGCTTTTTCATATCATATCCCTCCTAAATGGTGATTGTCGCTATGTACCGAACTTTGATCTCGTGCCCGATTGCGGTACGATCTGCACGGGTATAGTTCGCAGTTCGTATGGTACTCATCTTCTTGACCATCTGTCCGCCGATCGAGCCAGCCTGGCGGGAGGTGAGGTCGCCGTTGTACCCCTGCTTCAGAGGGACGCCGACCTCGCTCGCGGCCTGCATCTTGAACTGTTCCATCGCGTTCCGGGCCTCCGGGACATTGAGCTTATTACCACTGGTCATACTCATTTTTCCTTTCTCGAATGGGTTTGTTTGAGAACCGTCCGGACGGCATAACCGTATATGGACTGTTCTCTGCACGCGTGCCAGCTTTATTCGAAACGCCTTTCGGCGATTTTCCGCCGCCGTTTCCGGCGACAACCCTATTGTGGCCCGGACGAAAAAAACTATGCGCGAAAGTTGTCGGAAAAAAATGGTCGTTTATGCGCAAAAAGCCCCCGGAAAGGCCGGACGCCTCCCCGGGGGCAATTGCGATTCAGTTAAACGTTTCCCCGCTCTCCAGGCGCATCCTCTCCCGCCGGATCAACCGGTAATCCGGCTCAAACCCATACCGGGCGGCAAAGGTGTCGGCAAGCAGCACCGGGCTTAAATTCTCGGACGGGCCGCAGGCGGTGGTGAGCGCAAGGACAAGGCAGTCCCCGTCCGCTTCCGCCGACTGGGCGTAAAGGAGCGGCTTTAAGTCGACCGTCTTCGGCCCCTTTTTGGTCCGCTTTTCGGCTTCGATCGCCGGGAGGGAAACAAACGCTTCCCATTTTTCCAGCAGTTCCGCCCCGCTTAGCCCCTCGGATGAAAGGCGGAGGGTATAATCCGCCCGGACGATCTCGGTTGCCTTGTGAACCGGCGCGGCGATGCGGGTGACCCGGATTCCTTCAGGGAAAGCGGCGTTCAGCTTTTCCATCAGTTCTTCCGGCTCCAGATCGGCGGTCGTCCGGAAGTCAAACGCCTCCTCCACCCCTTCGCAGCCGAGGAAGATCGGCATCGGGAAGGTGAGGTAGATGTGGGGGTTAAACCCTTCGGTGAACCAGACGGGGATATCCGCCCGCTGGAAGGTGCGCTGGACCGCGCGGTAAAGGTCCAGGTGGGAGATATACTTCGCCCGCCGGGCCTTCTGGTAAAAAGCGCGGTATTCATAGATGTCGCGGCCCTGCACGACGACGACCTTCCGTTTTTCATTGGAATTTTTCTCACTCAACGCAGACACCGTCCTTTCGGGCGAGGAGTTTAACGGCCCCGCAGCCGGCGCACTGTTCCCGGCAGTTGCGGGTCGTCTCGGCCCGCTGCGCCTTTTCCCATTCGTGTTTCAGGAAGGCTTTGGAGACGCCGACGTCGATATGGTCCCAGGGGAGGATTTCGTCCAAATCCCGGGTACGGCTGGCGTAAAACTCCGGCGTCAGGCCGGCTTCATGGATCGCTTCCATCCAGGCGTCAAAGTGGAAGCATTCGCTCCAGCTATCGAAGACGCAGCCCTTTTTCCAGGCGCGGTAGATCGCGTCCCCGAGCCGCCGGTCGCCTCTCGCGATAACCCCTTCGAGGACCGAGGTATGGACGTCGTGCCAGGAGACCGAGATCTTGCGGGAGCGGATGGAGTCGACCAGCGCCGCCTGTTTGCGCCTGATGACGTCAAAGGTGTCCTGCCCGACCCACTGGAAAGGGGTATCGGGCTTCGGGACGAAGACCGCGACCGAGACCGAGACGTTGACCATCTTGCGGGGGCGCTTTTCTAGGCTGAAAAAGAGGTCGACGATCCGCTGGGCCAGCCGCCCGATGTCCCGGACGTCCTCGTCCGTCTCGGTCGGCAGGCTGGACATAAAGTAGAGCTTGACGTTGGTATACCCGCCCTCAAAGGCGATGCGGCAGGTGCGCATGATCTCGCTTTCGTCGACGTTTTTGTTGATCACGTCCCGCATCCGCTGGTTGCCCGCCTCGGGGGCGAAGGTGAGGCCGCTCTTATGGATGCGGCTGACCTTCTCCATCAGCGATTCCGAGAAGTTGTCCACCCGCAGGGAGGGCAGCGACAGCCCGATCTTCTTTTCATCGGTATAGTCGATGATCCGGTTCAGCATCTCTTCCACCTGCGGATGGTCGGAAGTGGAGAGGCTGGAAAGGGACAGCTCGTCATACCCGGTCGAATCGCAGAGCAGCTTCGCCTGCCTGCAGAGGACGTCCGGGTTTTTGGCCCGGAGGGGGCGGTAGATAAACCCCGCCTGGCAAAAACGGCAGCCGCGGATACAACCCCGCATGACCTCCAGCACCGCCCGGTCGTGGACCGTCTCCATGTACGGGACGATAAAGGTCTCGGGATAGCGGACGGCGGACATATCCTGGATGATCCGCTTGGTGACCCTGGCGGGAGCGCCGTCCTTCGGGGTGACGGAGGCGACCGTCCCGTCTTCGTGGTAGGTGATCGCATAAAGCGAAGGGACGTAGATGCCGGGGATCCGGGCGGCTTCCCGGAGGAAATCCTTTTTGGTGTAAGTTCCCTCCGCCTTCATCTTCCGGTAGAGGGCGATCATCTCCATCATGACCTCTTCCCCTTCGCCGATCTGGAACAAGTCGATAAAACCGGCCAGCGGCTCGGGGTTGCTGGCGCAGGGGCCGCCGGCGATGATCACCGGGTCGTCTTCCTTCCGATAGGCCGCCCGCGGGTCCAGCCCCGCCAGGTCCAGCATATTCAGGACATTTGTATAGGAAAGCTCATACTGGAGCGAAAAGCCGATCACCTGGAACTCGTCCAGCGAATCCAGGCTCTCCAGCCCGTAGAGGGGCAGGCCCTTCTTCCGCATCAGCTCCTCAAAATCCACCCAGGGGGCGTAGACCCGCTCGGCCCAGCAGTGGGGGTCGCGGTTGATGATGTCGTAGAGGATCTTCAGCCCCAGATGGCTCATCCCGATCTCGTAGGTGTCCGGGAAGCAGAGGGCGATCCGGAAATCGACCTCCTGTCTATCCTTGACGACTTCGTGCAGCTCGCCGCCGATATAGCGGGCGGGCTTCTGCACCTTTAAAAGCAGTGGCTCAAGTTTTTCTTTTACGTTCATATCTGTTCCTTTCGCAAATCCTCAAAACCGCAGGGGCGCCTCATTTCCCTTTTATCCGTTTCCAATATGCCGCGGCGGCCTGTTCGTTCTTATTTTCCCCGGGATGGTAGTAGACCCGGTTTTTCAGGGCGTCCGGGAGGTACTGCTGCTCCACCCAGCGGCCGGGGAAATCGTGGGGGTAGCGGTAGAACTGCCCCTTGACCGCCTGGTCTTCCCCATCGAAGTGCTTATTTTGCAGCTGCCGCGGGATCGGGCCGGAGCGCCCGGCTTTCAGATCGTCCATCGCCTCGTTGATCGCGTTGTAGGCGGTATTGGACTTGGGAGAGGTGGCGACCAGCACCACCGCATCGGCTAAGGGGATCCGCGCTTCCGGCAGGCCCACCTGCATCGCGATGTCGCAGGCCGCCCGGACGATCGGGATGATCTGCGGGTAGGCGAGCCCGACGTCCTCGCAGGCGCAGACCAGAAGCCGCCTGCAGGCCGAGATCAGGTCCCCCGCCTCCAGCAGCCGCGCCAGGTAGTGGATGGCGGCGTCCGGGTCGGAACCCCGCATCGACTTCTGGTAGGCGGAGACGATGTCGTAATGCTCGTCCCCCTCCCGGTCGTAGCGCATCGCGCTCCGCTGGGAAAGCTCCCGGGCCAGTTCCATCGTCACCTTCCGCCCGCCCGACTCGGTCCGGATGGCCGACAGGGAGAGCATCTCGACCGAGTTGAGCGCCTTCCGCACATCCCCGCCGCAGGCCCGGGCGATATGCGCCGCTACTTCGGGCGGGACTTCGACCGGGACGCCCAGTTCCCCTTCCATCGCCGCAAACCCCCGCCGGACGGCCTTTTCCACCTCTTCCGGCCCGACCGCCTTAAATTCGAAGACGGTACAGCGGGAGAGCACCGCCCCGTAAATATAAAAATAGGGGTTCTCGGTCGTCGAGGCGATCAGCGTGATCCGCCCGTCCTCGATGTATTCCAGGAGCGACTGCTGCTGCTTTTTGTTGAGGTACTGGATCTCGTCGAGGTAGAGGACGACCCCTTTGTAGCCGGAGATCGTCCCGAGATCGTCCACCACTGCCTTGATATCGGCGATCGAAGCATTGGTGCCGTTTAATTTGTGCAGCTTCTTCCCCGCCCGCCCGGCGATGATCCGGGCGACGGTCGTCTTGCCGACGCCGGAGGGGCCGTAAAAGATCATGTTGGGGATGACGCCCCCTTCGATGATCCGGCGCAGGGGGCTTTCGGGGCCGAGCAAATGCTTCTGGCCGACGACGTCGTCCAGCGTCTGCGGGCGGAGGCGGTCGGCAAGGGGTGAGGACATGGGGGTCAGACCTTTCTATGTCAGATGGGAAAGATGGTTTCGCGTCAAGCGGCTTCACGCTTCGTGACTTATTTTTCTATTATACCATCTCCGCGCCCGGTTGGCAACGGCTGGATCGGGCGCAAGAAGCGCAAAAGCCCGTCCCGGCTTTCAATGGGCGCAAACCGGAACCGCCCGGCGATATGGGCGGTGGCGGCCTGACCCGGCGCGCATTCCAGCAGCAGGGCTTTTATCCCCGCCCTTTCCGCGTACCGGACGGCGGCGCCGGTCAGCTCGGCGGCGTACCCTTTCCCCCAGAAACGGCGGCCCAGCACCCACCCCAGTTCCCAGACGTCCGGGCCGTCATACGGGTGGAAGATCAGGTACCCGGCGAGCGCCCCGGCGCTTTTCTCCTCCGCCCCGTAGACGAGCGGCGGACGGGCAAGCCCGCAGTCCCGGATAAACGCTTCGGTCTGCGAAAAGGTGTAGGGCGGCTCCAGATACCGCATCACCTCCGGGTCGGAGAGGACAGCGTAAAGGGCCGGGAGGTCGGGCAGGGCGAGGGGGCGGACGGACAGGCGGGCGGTTTCAAAAAGCATGGCGGCATCTTCCTTATATTCAAAGTCCAAAATGGGCGGTTGACCGGCCGGGCAGGCGGTGGTATCATAAAAAGGAAAACACGCCCGGC
>CALXKG010000221.1 GCA_944388825.1 uncultured Clostridia bacterium
TTCTTTTTCCTTATTTGTCAATTTATCCGTGCAGATTTTACAGAATATTTTCCCGTCCAATACCGGCTTCTATCCCAGTCCCCGCCCGCATACACTAGGGCAGACTGCTTGAGACAGGGGGAAAAGCTATGGCAGAAGGGTTTGAAGCGTTAAAAGAAGAGTACCTGCGCCAGATGCGGGAGACCTATGCCGCCAGGCCGTCTTCGGCCGAGGACGCGCCTGCCCCGCCGGAAGAGCCTGCGCCGCCGGAGCATGGGACGGAATCGGAAGAAGCCCTGGTACAAACGGCGGAGCCGCGGGGCGAGCCGCCGGACGGGGGATCCGGCCTGGCCGATATCCCGCTCCCGCCGGATTCCGCGCCGCCGCCGGAAATGACGGTCGTCGACGAGACCGAAGTCCTTGACCCCAACCCGGTTTCGCCCGACCATCTGCCGGAGGAGAGCGGGGAAGGGCGGCTGCTGGTCAAGGTGGTCACCGCCAGAGGCGCTTACCCGGTGCCGGGGGCGCGGGTGGTCGTCACCCGTACGGTCGGCGGCAAGGAGACGCTGCAGGGCTACGACGAGACCGGCGAGAGCGGCCAGACCCGGGTATTCACCCTGCCCGCGCCGCCGGCCGGGCTGTCGATGTCTCCGGATAACCAGACCCCTTACGCCCGCTATACCGTAACGGTGTCGGCCAAGGGGTATATCCCGGCGGAATACCGGGGGGTGCCGGTTTTTGACGGCGTCCAGTCGGTCCAGCAGGCGGATATCCAGCCGCTTCTGGAGGGGCAGCCGGGGGAAGTCCGCTCCTATGACGTACAGCAGCAGGGGGTCGAATCCGACGGGCCGGACGGATATCGGAAGGAGGGGCAGGCTTGACAGGGATCCCGATCATTCCCCGGCGGATCACCGTCCATCTCGGCCGGCCCTCCGCCTATGCCGCCAATGTGACGGTTCCGTTTATCGATTACATCAAAAACGTCGCCAGCAGCGAGATCTACCCCACCTGGCCGGACGCGGCCCTCCGGGCCAACATCTACGCCCAGGTGACCTTTGCCCTCAACCGGGTCTACACCGAGTGGTACCGCAGCCGGGGGTATGATTTTGACATCACCAACTCGACCTCTTACGATCAGGCGTTTGTCAACGGCCGGGAGATCTTCTCCAACATCTCCGACATGGTCGACGAGCTGTTCAACGACTATGTCCGCCGCCAGGGCCGGATCGAGCCGCTTTTTACCCAGTTCTGCAACGGGACGACGGTCACCTGCGGCGGCCTTTCCCAGTGGGGGACGGTCGAGCTGGCGCGGCAGGGGATGACCCCGTATGAGATCCTCCAGTATTACTATGGGCAGGATATCGAGATCGTCGTCAACGCCCCGGTCGGTTCGGTCAACCCTTCCTACCCCGGCTATCCGCTGGGGGTGGGGGCCGGCGGGCGGGTGGTGCGTATCCTGCAGCTCAGGCTCAACCGTGTCTCCCGCAACTACCCGGCGATCCCGAAGGTGGAGGTAGACGGGATGTATGGGGAGGACACCGCCCGGGCGGTCCGCACCTTTCAGGAGGTATTTGGCCTTACGCCGGACGGGATTGTCGGCCGGGCGACCTGGTATAAGCTGGAGAGCATCTATGTCGCAGTCAAGAACCTGTCCGAGCTGCAGGGGGAGGGGTACTCCTACGAGGATTTTTCCGCCCAGTTTCCGTCGGTGCTGGAGATGGGCTTCCAGGGGCGGCCGGTCGCGATCCTGCAGCACCGGCTGAACATGGCCGCCGCCTATTATGACACCATCCCGGAGGTGGCGGTCGACGGCATCTTCGGGGACAAAACCCGCCAGGCGGTCGCCGCCTTCCAGAACCGGTTCGGCCTCGCCCCCGACGGGGTGGTCGGGGAAGCGACCTGGGAAGCGCTTTACCGGGTCTACCAGGGCATTCTGAACTCGATCCTGACGCCGGCCGAGCGGCCGGTGCCATGGGATGGCCAGACCCTTTCCTATGGCGCCCAGGGGGAGCGGGTGCTGCTCCTGCAGCGGTATCTCAATACGGTGGCGGACGTGTACAGCCTGCCCAAGGTGAACGAAACCGGCTATTTCGGGAACGATACCCGCAACGCCGTCCGGCTGTTTCAGGAACTGGCCGATTTAAACCCCGACGGAGTGGTCGGGGAGGCGACCTGGCGGCGGCTTTCCGAACTGTATGCGGATATTGTGACCGGGCTGACCAGACGGGCGGGGCAGTTCCCCGGCTCGGTATTGCGGGGGTGACGGTATGGATATGGCGGTCAAAGAGTTACAGACGGCCCTGCGGGCCGTTCTGGCGGCGGCCGGGCAGCCGGTGCGGCTCTACCCGGACGGTTTTTTCGGGCCGGAGACGGAAGAAGCGGTGCGGCTGTACCAGCGGATGCGCGGCCTGCCGGAAACCGGTGAGGTGGAACAGACGCTGTGGGACGCCCTGCGGGCGGCTTACCGGAAGGTTCGGGAGCGGGAAGAGGTCGCGCCGCTGCCGGTTTTTCCGGGCCCCGGTTTTGTGGTCGGCCCCGGCGCTTCCGGCGAGTTGGTGGCGGGGCTGCAGCGGCTGCTGGCCGCCCTCTCGGAGAAGTATCCGAACATCCCCCGTCCGGGGCGCACCGGCGTCTATGACGCGCCGACCGGCGAAGCGGTGCGGCAGATGCAGCGAAAGGGCGGACTTACCGCAGACGGGCTGATCGGGCGCGAAAGCTGGAACCTTCTGGCGGCGCTTCTGGACGGGAATCTGTAAAAAGAAGAGCTGGCCCTTCTGCCGTTTTTCCCGGCCGGGAGGGCTTTTTTCTTTAATGCTTTACAGCAGATGAAGCCGGATTTCGACATTTTGCGGCAAAAGTTAACAGAATAGCCAAACCTCCACGTTTTTCAGCCGGATAATTTTACACGCGAATGTTTGCAAATGGGCGGCAATTCAGATATAATAAAATGTGTAAAGGCAATCCGATAAACGCATAGGAGGAGTTTGCTTATCATGGAATCTATTCACGAGGTTTCGATCCCTGTAGGGTCGCTGAGCATCATCGGCATGAAGGGCTGCGAGGAGATGGCTGCCAAGGTGGACAGCTATATTGCCAGCTGGCGGGGCACGCGGCACGGGGAACTGATGAAGGACGGCGACTTCATCGGCTACTGCCGGGACAGCTATCTGCTCAAGGCCACCTGCCCCCGCTTCGGCGACGGGGAGGCGAAGGGGACGCTGAAGCAGACGGTCCGCGGCCACGACGTCTTCATCCTGGTCGACTGCTTCAACTACGGCGTCACCTATAAGATGTACGGGATGACGGTGCCGATGAGCCCCGACGACCACTTTGCCGACTTAAAGCGGATGATCGCCGCCGCCAACGGCAAGGCCCGCCGGATCAACGTCATTATGCCGATGCTCTACGAGGGCCGGCAGCACCGCCGCGCCAGCCGGGAGTCGCTCGACTGCGCCCTGATGCTCAAAGAGCTGGTTTCGATGGGGGTCGAGAACATCATCACCTTCGACGCCCACGACGCCCGGGTCCAGAACGCGATCCCCTTAAGCGGCTTTGAAGATATCAAGCCGACCTATCAGTTCTTAAAGGCGCTGATCCGCAGTGTTCCCGACCTGACGCTGGACAAGGACCACCTGATGATCATCTCCCCCGACGAGGGCGGGATGGGCCGGTGTATGTATTTCTCGTCGGTGCTGGGGGTCAACCTCGGGATGTTCTATAAGCGGCGGGACTATTCGATCATCGTCAACGGCAAAAACCCGATCGTCGCCCATGAATTTTTAGGCGAGAGCGTCGAAGGGAAGGACCTCATCATCGTCGACGATATGATTTCTTCCGGTGAGTCGGTGCTGGACATCGCGGCCCAGCTGAAAAAGAAGGGCGCCAGACGGATCCTCATCTGCACCACCTTCGGCCTCTTCTGCGAAGGGCTGGAGAAGTTTGACCGCGCCTACGAGGCGGGGGACATCACCAGGGTCTTCACCACCAACCTCATCTACCGTTCGCCCGAGCTTTTGAAGCGGGAATGGTATCAGGAGGTGGATATGTCCAAGTATATCGCCTATATCATTGACTATTTAAACCACGACCAGTCGATCAGCCCGCTGCTCGACCCGGTCGAAAAGATCAACCGGCTGCTGGAAAAAGCCAGAAACGGCGAGCCGGTCTGACATCCGGGAAAAGTGCCTGCCCCTGTGGACAGGCCTTTTTTCCGTCTGCAGGAGGCGCTTATGAATATGAACTATCAGGACATCAATGCCAATACGATCGACCGATGGGTCGAAGAAGGGTGGGAGTGGGGAACGCCCATCTCCCACGAAACCTATCAGAAGGCGCAGGCCGGCGAATGGGACGTCCTTCTGACCCCGACCAAACCGGTCCCGCACAGCTGGTTTGGGGAGCTGGAAGGGAAGCGGGTGCTGGGCCTTGCCAGCGGCGGCGGCCAGCAGATCCCCATTTTCGCGGCCCGGGGCGCCGTCTGTACCGTTTTGGACTATTCCGAGCGCCAGCTGGCCAGCGACCGCCTGGTTTCCGAGCGGGAGGGCTACCCGGTGGAACTGGTCCGGGCGGATATGACAAAGCCCCTGCCCTTTGCGGACGGGGCGTTCGACCTGATCTTCCATCCGGTCTCCAACTGCTACATCGAGGAGGTGCGCCCGGTTTTCCGGGAATGCTTCCGGGTGCTGAAGCCGGGCGGCGTGCTGCTCTGCGGCCTGGACATCGGGATCAACTATATCGTCGACCTGGACGAGCGGGAGATCGTCCATTCGCTCCCTTTTAACCCCTTAAAGGACCCGGCGCTGATGGAAGAGCTGAAGGCGGCGGACGACGGCGTCCAGTTTTCCCATACGGTAGAGGAACAGGTCGGCGGCCAGCTGGAGGCCGGTTTTATCCTGACCGGGCTTTTTGAGGACACCAACGGCTACGGGCGGCTGCATGAGCTGCACATCCCGTCCTTTGTCGCGACCCGGGCGGTCAAGCCGGAATAAGAAAAACAGAGACGGAAAAAGCGCTTCCCATTGGTGAAACAGGAAGCGCTTTTTGTTATGCGGGGATAAACTGGTTCCTTTCGGCCGAATAGCGGTAGCGGATAGACGCGAGCGTCCGCATTACCGCGTCCTTGTCGAGATCTTCCGCCCGGCAGCACTCGTCCAGCGAAGGGTAGAAGTCCCGCAGGCGGGTATTTAAAACACTTAACAGGATAAACGGGTCTTTTGGCAGGCTCATCGAAACAGGCTCCTCCTTCATCATGTCCTTTTGACCTTTATATTATAACGCGAATCCCGCAGTCCTTTTTGACCAGGATGTGAATTTTTTCCGAAAGGGCTTGATTTTTTTCGGGAAATGCGGTATTCTAAATTAGCACTCATAAATTACAAGTGCTAAATCCGTTGTGCGATATGGATTTGCATTCTATAAAAGGGAGTCTTGTCTTATGGCAAAAAAGGAATTTAAAGCCGAGTCCAAACGGCTGCTCGACCTGATGATCAACTCGATCTACACCCATCATGAGATCTTCCTGCGGGAATTGATATCCAACGCCAGCGACGCGCTGGATAAGATGTACTATAAGGCGCTGACCGAAAACGCCGGTATGTCCCGGGAGGATTTCTATATCCGCCTGTCCCCTGATAAAGAGGCTCGGACGCTGACCGTGTCGGACAACGGCTGCGGCATGACCGCCGACGAGCTGGAAAACAACCTCGGCACGATCGCAAAGAGCGGTTCTCTTGCGTTTAAGCAGGAAAACGAGGCCAAAGAGGATATTGACATCATCGGTCAGTTTGGCGTCGGGTTTTATTCGGCCTTCATGGTCGCCGACCATGTGAAGGTCGTCTCCCGGCCTTATGGCAGTGATAAAGCCTGGGCCTGGGAATCGGACGGCGCCGATGGGTATACGATCGAAGAGGCGGAGAAGGATTCCTTCGGCACCGACGTCATCCTGACGCTGAAGCCCGACAACGACGATGAGAATTTCAGCGACTATCTGGAAAGCTACCGGCTGACCCAGCTGGTCAAAAAGTACTCCGATTATATCCGCTACCCGATCCGGATGCTGGTCGAGAGCCAGCGGGTCAAAGAGGGGACCGGCACCGACGACAAGCCGGCCGAGTACGAGAGCTATACCGAGGACCGGACCCTCAACAGTATGGTCCCGATCTGGAAAAAGACCAAGGGCGAGGTGACAGAAGAGGAGTATAACCGCTTCTACCAGGACAAGTTCTTTGACTACACCCCGCCGGCCCGGGTCATCTATTCCAGCACCGAGGGCGCTTCCACCTATCATGCCCTGTTGTTCATCCCGGCCCGGATGCCCTACGATTTCTACACCAAAAATTACGAAAAGGGTCTGCAGCTTTACGCCAGCGGCGTCCTGATCATGGAAAAGTGCGCCGACCTGCTGCCCGACTATTTCAGCTTTGTCAAAGGCCTGGTCGACTCGGAGGATCTGTCGCTGAACATCTCCCGTGAAATGCTCCAGCACGACCGGCAGCTTAAGCTGATCGCCTCCCGGCTGGAGAAGAAGATCAAGAGCGAGCTGAAGGCGATGCTTTTAAACGAGCGGGAAAAGTACGAGGAATTCTTTAAAAACTTCGGCTTACAGCTGAAGTACGGCGTCTATTCCGATTACGGCGTCCACAAAGACCTTCTGTCCGACCTGCTGCTCTTCTATTCCTCTTCGGAGAAAAAGATGGCGACGCTGGAAGAATATACCGGCCGGATGAAGGAAGGGCAGAAGTACATCTACTATGCCTGCGGCGAAACGGTCGACCGGATCGACCGCCTGCCCCAGACCGAGCTGCTGAAGGATAAAGGATATGAGATCCTCTATCTGACCGACGACGTCGACGAATTCGCCCTCAAGATGATGATGAAGTTTGACGATAAGGAGTTCCGCAACGTCTCGGACAAGGACCTGGGGCTGGAAACCGAGGCCGAAAGCGAGGAGATCCAGAAGCGGAACGAGGAAAACGGGGAACTGCTGCGGTTTATGAAGGACGCGCTGGGGGACAAGGTGTCTGATGTCCGGCTGTCCGAGCGGCTCAAATCCCATCCGGTCTGCATCTCTTCCGACGGCGGCATCTCGGTGGAAATGGAAAAGGTTTTAAACGCAATGCCGGGGACAGACGGGCAGAAAGTCCAGGCCAAACGGGTGCTGGAATTAAACGCCGCCCATCCGGTGTTTGGAAAGCTGCAAAAGCTGTTCGCGGAAAACCCCGAGCGGGTGAAGGAATACGCCGGCCTTCTGTATGACCAGGCGCTGCTGATTGAGGGGCTGCCGGTCGAAGACCCGGTCGCCTTCTCGAATGCGGTCTGCCAGCTGATGGCGGAATAAAAAGACAAACCCGGAAGGGCGGGCATTTTGCACACCCTTCCGGGTTTTTGAAGTTTTGCGAAATATGTCTGGAAAAAACCGTCGGGATATGGTATAATAACAGAAATCTGCCCTGTTAGGGAAAAATAGGCGGCTGCGCCTGTAAGAAGGGATTTAGAAGGTTTATGACGATTCTGGATATTTTAAAAGATAAGACAGTGTCCGAACTGCGGAGGATCGCGGCGGGCATCGGCTGTACCGGCTGTTCCAAACTGAAAAAAGCGGAACTGGCGGAAAAGGTCGCGGGCCGGCTCGCTGAGCCGGAGACCATCCGGCAGGTCCTGCTGGTGATGGACGAGGACGAGTTCAAGCGGTATAAGAAAAAGCGCCGCCACCCGGAAGGGGCGGAGCAGCTGTTTCCCACCTTCGATGTGCAGGGATACGGCAGGAGCATTCTTCCCGACGGGGATTTCCTGCCGCATACCGTCCTCTCGGACGAAATCCGGGACTTTCCGGTGGAAACGCTGGACAAGGCGTTTTATAAAGAGCGGAAGGAACTGCAAAAGCTAAACCGCTGGCTGCGGGCGTTTACCGGCTTTTACGGTATCATCGAGGCAGAGGCCGCGGTGCGGCTGTTAAAACAGTATGAGGGGATTTCCTGCACTGCGGACGAACTGGAAAACACCGCCCACCGTCTGGCGATGGCCAATAACCATTTTTGGGTATCGAATCGCCTGATCATCCACGAGGCGCTGGACGATGAGGCGGAGGTGGACGCACTTTGGCAGAAGCAGCAGGGCAAGCCTTATACGGCCTACCCCAAGGCGTTGATGTTCCGCTTTGCCGATATCCAATATTTCCCCCGTTTGTCGCAGATGGAGCCGGTCGAGCGGTTTATGCGGGATTATTTCCACCTGTCGGAAAAACAGGCGCGGGAAGAGACGGAATGTATCTGCTCCATCCTTCAGGGGGAGATGGGGCCGGGCGAGGTGTTTAACGTCCTGGCAGTCGACGGCCTTACCTTTTTGCGGCAGGAGGATGTAGAGGCGTTTATGGAGGTTTTTGCCCCGCTGTACAACAACATCCCCCTTTGGGCCAACCGCGGCGCCACGCCGGCTGAAATGTACGATAACCAGCATTGAAACCGGATTACGGAAAAAAGGCAGATCCCGCCGGGACGGATAGTTCCTGTCCCGGCGGGATCTGCCTTTTCTTTTCTGGATTAAATTCTGCGGTCGAGCAGTTCGGCGTATTTTGCCCGGAACTGGTCGAAGGTCCCGTCCTCGATGGCGGCGCGGATCTTTTCCATCAGCGTGTTGTAGAAGAACAGGTTGTGCATGACCGCCAGCCGCATCGCCAGCATCTCGTTTGCTTTAAAAAGGTGCCGGAGGTAAGCCAGCGAGAACTTCTGGCAGGTGGGGCACTGGCATTCTTCGTCGATCGGCCCCAGATCCTCGGCGTACTTGGCGTTCATGATGTTGCGGATGCCGTGCCAGGTGTTTAAATGGCCGTGGCGGGCGTTGTGGGAGGGCATGACGCAGTCGAACAGGTCGACGCCTCTGGCCACCGCCTCGATGATGTTGCCCGGCGTCCCGACCCCCATCAGATAACGGGGCCGGTCGTCCGGCATATAGGGGGTGACGGCTGAGATGATCCGGTACATATCCTCGGTCTTTTCACCGACCGCAAGGCCGCCGATCGCGTAGCCGTCCAGGTCGAGCTTCGCGATCTCTTTCATATGCTCCACCCGCAGATCTTCGTAGATACAGCCCTGGTTGATGCCGAACAGCATCTGATGGGGGTTTAAGGTATCCGGCAGGGAATTCAGCCGGTCCATCTCCGCCTTGCACCGTTCCAGCCAGCGGACCGTCCGGTCGCAGGAGCGTTTGGAGTATTCGTGGGTCGACGGGTTTTCGACGCACTCGTCGAAGGCCATCGCGATGGTCGACCCCAGGTTGGACTGGATCTGCATCGACTTTTCCGGGCTCATGAAGATCCTGCGCCCGTCGATATGGGAGGCGAAGGTGACCCCTTCCTCCTGGATCTTGCGCAGGGAGGCGAGGGAGAAGACCTGGAACCCGCCCGAGTCGGTCAGGACCGGCTTGTCCCAGCCCATAAACTTGTGCAGCCCCCCCAGCCGCCGGATCAGCTCGTCCCCCGGCCGGACGTGGAGGTGGTAGGTGTTGCAGAGCTCTACCTGGCAGTGGAGGTCCTTCAGGTCATAGGAAGAGACCCCGCCCTTGATGGCGGCGGAGGTACCGACGTTCATAAAGGCGGGCATTTCGACCGTGCCGTGGACGGTCGTAAAGCGGCCCCGCCGGGCGAGGCCTTGGGTGGCGATCAGTTTGTACATGGGCGTATCCTTTCTTCTGGTTGCAGACGGGCAGGCATCCGGGTCAGAGGATCAGCATCGCGTCGCCGAAGCTGAAAAACCGGTACTTTTCCTGCACCGCGACCCGGTAGGCGTTCATAATATGGTCGTATCCGGCGAGGGCGGAGACCAGCATGATCAGCGTGCTTTCCGGCAGGTGGAAGTTGGTGATCAGGCCGTCGATCGCTTTAAACTCGTATCCCGGATAGATGAAGATATCGGTCCAGCCCTCGGCCGGCTGGATGCCGCCAAAGAAGGTCGCGACGCTCTCCAGCGTCCGGCAGCTGGTGGTGCCGACGGCGATGACCCGACCGCCGTTTCTCCTGGTCTCGAGGATCCGGTCGGCGGTTTCTTTGGTCAGCTGGTAATGCTCCGCGTGCATCTTGTGGTCGAGGAGGTTTTCCTCCTTGACCGGCCGGAAGGTGCCCAGCCCCACATGGAGGGTGATCTCGGCGATGCCGACGCCCTTTGCTTTCAGCCGCTCCATCAGCTCGGGGGTAAAGTGCAGCCCGGCAGTCGGGGCGGCGGCGCTCCCTTCTTCCTTGGAATAGACTGTCTGGTAGCGTTCCTTGTCCTCCAGCTTTTCGGTGATATAAGGGGGGAGGGGCATCTGCCCGATTTCGTCCAGGATCGAGTAGATGGTTTTACCCGGGTCGTGGGAGAACCTGACCAGCCGGTTGCCGTCCTCGAAGATATCGACGACCTCCGCCTCCAGAAGCCCGTCCCCGAAGGTATACTTGACCCCCATTTTGGCCTTTTTGCCGGGTTTGACGAGGATCTCCCAGGTATCCTCCGCCTTCTGCTCCAGCAGCAGGAATTCGGCGTGGGAGCCGGTATCTTTCTTAAACCCGTAGATCCGCGCCGGGATGACCCGGGAATTGTTGACGACCAGCAGGTCCCCCGGCCGCAGCAGGTTTTCGATATCGTAAAAGTGGTAATGCCCGATCTCGCCGGTCTCCCGGGAGAGGGTCATCAGCCGGGAGTGGTCCCGCTGGGGGAGTGGGTGCTGGGCGATCAGCTCATGGGGCAGGTCATAATAAAAATCACTTTTTTTCAGCATGGGTACGTTCCTTCCATTCCGCCGCCTGGGCGGCGTCCGGGCCTTTTCCGGCAGCCGGCCGGGAATTGCCCGGATTTTTCAAAAAATCAATTGACACTGGGGCGCTTTGGTGATATGATGATATCAATCAATATGCATCAAAGTCAGAGGCGCGGCCTGCAAAAGTATGCTGTCGAGATGGCCTTCATCGCAGAAGCAGTCAGAAAGGGCAGTCCGCCGAAGGGAAATGCACGGGGCCATGCATTTTGCCTGGTCTGGCCGCCGAACAGGCGGCGGACTGTCATCATTTGCTCATGATGGAGAGCTGATTTTACTGCGATTTCCAGCAGAGGACAGTATCTTTATTATAAGCGATGGCAGGCCGGTTTTCAACCGGTTTTTTTATCGTTTGAAGATTTCCTGCAAAATTTTACATTTGCATAGACAAAAAGGAGAGGATTGACATGAAAACCTATCGTGTTGGCATCATCGGGGCGACCGGGATGGTCGGGCAGCGGTTCGCGACCCTTCTGGAGCATCACCCCTGGTTTAAAGTGACGGCGCTGGCGGCTTCCGGGCGGAGCGCCGGCCGCACCTACCGGGAGGCGGTCGAAGGCCGCTGGAAGATGAAGGCGCCGCTGCCGGGATCGATGGCGGATCTTGTCCTCTACGACGCGACAAACGATATCGACAAGATCGCCGGGGAGGTCGACTTTGTCTTCTGCGCGGTCAATATGCCCAAGGCAGAGATCCGCGCGCTGGAGGAGGCTTACGCCCGGAAGGAAGTGCCGGTCGTCTCCAACAACTCCGCCCACCGCGGCACTCCGGACGTCCCGATGGTCGTGCCGGAGTTAAACGCCGACCACATTGACGTCATCCCGTACCAGCGCAAGCGTCTGGGCACCAGGCGGGGGTTTATCGCCGTCAAGTCCAACTGTTCGCTCCAGAGCTATGTCCCGGCCCTGTCGCCGCTGCGGGACGCGTTTGGGCTGAAATCGGTGCTCGCCTGCACCTACCAGGCAATTTCCGGGGCGGGGAAGACGTTTGACACCTTCCCCGAGATCCTCGACAATGTCATCCCCTACATCGGCGGGGAAGAGGAGAAGAGCGAACAGGAGCCGCTCAAGCTCTGGGGCCATATCGAAAACGGCGTGATCGTCAACGCGGAGAGCCCGGTCATCACCTCCCAGTGCCTGCGGGTACCGGTATCCGACGGCCATACCGCCGCGGTCTTCGCGACATTTGAGAAAAAGCCTTCGATCGAAGAGATCAAAAAAATCTGGGCGGAGTTTAAAGGGCCGATCCACGGCCTCCACCTGCCCTCTGCCCCGCAGCAGTTCATCCATTATTTTGAAGAGCCCGACCGCCCGCAGCCGCGGCTCGACCGGGAGATGGACGGCGGCATGGCGGTCGAAGTCGGCCGCCTGCGGGAAGATAAACTGTTTGACGTCAAATTTGTATGCCTTTCCCACAATACCCTGCTGGGCGCTGCCGGCGGCGCGGTGCTGACGGCTGAGCTGCTGGCGGTCAAGGGGTATTTCGACTGATCTGGAGGAGAGCTTATGAAAAAGAGAATCTTTACAGGCGCCGGTATTGCGATCCTGACCCCGATGCACGAGGACGGCAGCATCAACTATGAAGAATTCGGCCGCCTGATCGACTGGCAGATCGAAAACGGCACCGACGCGATCATCGTCTGCGGCACGACCGGCGAATGTGCGACCATGTCGGAGGAGGAGCATCTGGACTGCATCCGCTTCTGCCAGAAGCATGTCGCCGGCCGGGTCCCGGTGGTTGCCGGGGCCGGTTCCAACGACACCGCTTTTGCGGTCGAGATGGTCAAGGAATGCGGCAATATCGGCGTCGACGGCCTTCTGGTCGTCACCCCCTATTACAACAAGACTTCCCAGCGGGGGCTGGTCGCCCATTATACCAAACTGGCTGAAGCGACCGACCTGCCGATTATCATGTACTCGGTACCGTCCCGGACCGGCGTCAACATCCTCCCGGCGACCTGCCAGGAGCTGTCCAAACTGCCCAACATCGTCGCGATCAAAGAGGCGAGCGGCAACATTGAGCAGGTTTCGGAGATCAAGGCCCTCTGCGGCGACGAGCTGGACGTCTATTCCGGCGAGGACGGGATCATCACCCCCATCCTGTCGGTCGGCGGCATCGGCGTCATTTCGGTCCTCTCCCATCTGGTCCCCCGCGAGACCCATGAGATCTGCGCGAAATACTTTGCCGGGGATGTGAAGGGGAGCGCCGCGCTTCAGCTTCGGTACCTTGACCTGGTCAAGGCGCTCTTCTCCGACGTCAGCCCGATCCCCGTCAAAGCGGCGATGAACCTGATGGGCTGGAATGTCGGCCACTGCCGGATGCCGCTGATCGACATGACCCCCGAAGGGGAAGCGCGCCTGGCGGACGTCATGCGCCGTCATGGCCTGATCGGCTGAGTGTAAAAAGAACCGGGCCGGTATTCCGGCCCGGGGAGACGTATAAAAGGAGAGATGAAAGATGGTAAGGATTATCCTCTGCGGCTGCCAGGGCAGGATGGGCCATGTGATCGAAAGCTGCGTCGCCGAGCGGGACGACTGCGAGATCGTCGCCGGTTTTGATATTGTTTCCGAGCCCGCGAAGCCCTACCCGGTCTACACCGACTTTTCCGCCTGCAAAGAGGAGGCGGACGTCGTCGTCGATTTTTCCAACCCTGCGTCGCTGGACGGCCTGACCAGCTTTGTCCTCGGCCGCGGCCTGCCGCTGATCATCGCCACCACCGGCTACAGCGAAGAGCAGACCCGGAAGATCCGTGAGACGGCGGAAAAGGTCCCGGTCTTTTTCTCGTTCAATATGTCCCTTGGCGTCAACCTTTTAGCGGAGCTGGCCAAAAAGGCCGCCGCCTTCCTGGGCAGCCAGTTCGATATTGAGATCGTTGAAAAGCATCATAACCGCAAGGTCGACGCCCCCAGCGGCACCGCCCTGATGCTGGCGGACGAGATCAGTTCCGTCTTCCCGGAGCCGCACACCTATATGTACGACCGCCACTCGGTCCGCCGGAAGCGGGAAAAGTCGGAGATCGGCATCTCGTCGGTGCGGGGCGGGACGATCGTCGGCGAGCATTCGGTCATCTTTGCCGGCCGGGATGAGATCATCGAGCTCAAACACACCGCCATGAGCCGGGAGATCTTTGCCGTCGGCGCGCTGGGCGCCGCGGTCTACATGGCGGGCGCAAAAGAACCCCGCATTTACACGATGGCGGACCTTTTATAAGGAGGGGCGAGCGGGATGAAGGTTATCACCAAACTGAATGTGACCCAGGACGTCGCGCTGGTGACGCTGAATAAGGTGCCGGCCAACGTCGACTTTATCTGCAAGATTTTCGACCGGCTGGACGAAGAGGGGATCAACGTCGACATGATCTCCCAGTCGCCGCTGACCGGCTCGTATGTGGCCGTTTCCTTTACGACCAGCAGCGACGCGATGGTCAAGGTCGCGGCGCTGGTCAACGAATTTAAGCAGGAGTATCCCTCCATCCGGCCGCTGTTCAGCCACCACAACATCAAGATTTCCCTCTACGGCGCCGATATGCCCCGCCACCACGGGATCGCCGCCAGCGTCTTCCGGCTGCTGCGGGACTGCGGGACCGAGGTGCTAATGATCACCACCTCTTCAGTCGACATCTCGGTGCTGGTGGACGACGCCAGTTGGGAAGACTGCGTCAAAAAGCTGCGGGAAAAGCTGGAGCTGGAATAAAACCGTCCGTTTACAGGTAAGCCCTTTTTTGTCAGGACTTACCTGTAAATTTTTTATGAACGAGAATATAAGATGTTGCAATTCCCGCCATAATGTGATAAGATAACAAATGCATTACGCACGTGGCTTTATCTGCCTGCGCAGGGTGCCGGTTTCCGGTCGCGCAGCAATGGCCGCGGTGGGCCCCGGAACACTCCGGGGGAACCAAATTTTTTATTAGGAGGACTACCCAGAATGGCAGTAGTATCTATGAAACAGCTCCTGGAAGCTGGCGTACACTTTGGTCATCAGACCAGAAGATGGAACCCCAAGATGGCGCCGTATATCTTCACCGAGAGAAACGGCATCTACATCATCGACCTGCAGAAGACCGTCCGCAAGC
>CALXKG010000222.1 GCA_944388825.1 uncultured Clostridia bacterium
ATCCCCTTTATGATAAAGGCCGCGATCGGCGGGTCGCCCGGCCGGTTCCAGAAGTCGGCCACCAGGACGGTGTACCGCTTCGGGTCGATCCCCCGCAGGTAGGCAAGCAGCGCGTCCCGCTCCGCGTACCCGGTGTCCCCGCCGTGGTAGATGCAGGCGGAGACGCATCCCCCGTCCTTCAGAAGGGCAAGCGCCTTTTCGATCGCCCGGATACTGGTTTCGGGGCGGGTAAAGATGGTGTGGTTGCCCCCCGGCAGGTACCCGAAGTTGAAGACCACCGCGTCCACCGTCCCGGGCGCGGCGCACCGGTCGATATGGACATGGCTCTCCAGCCGCAGCTCGGCCCGCTCCCGCAGGCCCCGTTCCCGCAAAAGCGCGTCGGTGGAGGCAAGCGCCTCCTCCTGGATGTCAAAGGCGATGACCTTTCCTTCCGGCCCGACCCGTTCACAGAGGAAAGCGGTATCCTTCCCCCGGCCCATCGTCCCGTCGATGCAAAGGCCCCCTTCCGGCACCCGCGCCGCCAGAAACTGGTGGGCGATCCCCAGGGTGTTCAGTTTCATCCTTCCCGCTCCTTTCGACAGCTTCTTCCAACGGATTATTATAACACACGCTTTCCCTCCCGAAAAGGGGTTTGCCGGAATTTTACACGGGGTTTATATTTCTGATTTGTTTATGGCGGGATGTATACCCTTTAGGAAAGCGCAAACCCCGGCCTCCCTCCCCGAGGGAGGTGGCGCGGATGCGCCGGAAGGAGTGGGAAAAACAAGCGGAAGCTGTTTTTCCTTCAAGCTATTTAGCTTATGTGGTTATACAGTAAAACTGTATAACCACACTCCTTCAGTCGGCATTCGCCGACAGCTCCCTCAGGGAGGGAGCCTTTTAGGTAGTGCGTTTCCATCAAGTTATTATGGTAAAAGCAAAAAAGCGAAGGCCCCGTCCGGCGCGCCTTCGCCCCTTTTTACCCCTTCTCCGCCGTCCGCCGGTAGAGCCGGATGCCGATGAGCAGCAATAGCGGGAACACCACCGAAAAGGCCATCGCCGGGCGCAAAGCCCCGCCGAACGCGCCGGCGACCGCCCCGGCCGCCGCCGGCCCGGAGGCGCACCCGAGGTCGCCCGCCAGCGCCAGCATCGCGTACATCACCGTCCCGCCGGCCGGCAGCGCCCGCGCCGCGGCCGAAAAGCTGCCGGGCCAGAGGACGCCGACCGAAAAGCCGCAGACCCCGCAGCCGATCATCCCGATCACCGGCGCGCCAAACGCCGCCAGCAGGTACCCGCCGATGCAGAGCGCCCCGCAGAAGGCCATATACCGGGAGAGCCTGACCCGCCCGGCGTTTTTCGCGTAAAACGCCCGGGCAAGCCCCATGCAGAGGGCGAAGGTGCAGGGCCCGGCGAGGTCGCCCATCGCCTTAGAAAGCCCCAGCCCCGTCTCGGCAAAGGCGCTCGCCCACTGGCTCATCGCCTGTTCCGAACTCCCGGCGCAGAACATCAGCAGCAGCAGCAGCCAGAAGACCTTCTGTCCGAGCAGCCCCCGGAGCCCCATCCCGGCTTCCCCGTCCCCTTCCGGCGCGTACAGCGGCACCCGCAGGAAAAAGAGGAGGTTGAAAACCGGCACCGCCGCCCAGATCGCCGCCAGCACCTGCCAGTTCCCGGTGCCGAACAGCGCGAAAAACCCGCTCGAGAGCAGCACGACCCCCAGGTGCCCCCAGCAGTAGAAGGAGTGGAGCAGGCTCATCGCCGCCTCCTTCCCCTCCCCGGGGCAGGACTCGACGATCGGGCTGACGATCACTTCCAGCAGCCCGCCGCCGACCGCGTAGACCACCCCGGCCGCCAGCAGCCCCGCAAAGGGCGGCAGAACCCCCGGCAAAAACGCCATCAGCAGGATCCCCGCCGCCGAAAGGGCGTGGGCCAGCACCGCCGCCGCCCGGTAGCCGATCCGGCGGATCACCGGCGCGGACAGGGCGTCGGTCAGCAGCTGCACCGAAAAATTGACGGCGGTCAGCATCGCGATCCGGCTTAGGGGGATGCCGTACGCCGACTGGAAGGTGACGAATAAAAGCGGCGCGAAGTTGTTGACGATCGCCTGGACGATATACCCGATAAAACAGGCGGCGAGAGTGTGGTTTGCGGTCAGGCGGGTGGACATAAAGCCTCCTGTAGAGATGTGCATGGGAAAGGCGGGTGTAGACCCGCCGTGGTGTACATATTTATTGCTTATGTTTTGGGTGCTGCGCACCAGGGGTTGCTGCGCAACCCCCTCGAAAATCACTTGCCGGCGCAACGCCGCAGCCGGCATTTCGCGCAAAACGCGAAACCGCGATTTTCGCAAATAAGCGGAAAAGCCGTGGTCAGCTTCGGAAGTACGAAAACTGAGCGCCTGGGAAAGGGCTCTGCCCTCTCCACTCCCGCCAGCCCTTTAAAAAGGGCTGGATCCTAAACTTGATTTGCCAAACGCCATTCCCGCAAGACACTGCCCGGCAACCGGGACGCTTCGGGCCCGCGGGCCGCGTCCCGTCAGTCGAGGAAATCCTTGAGCTTCTTGCTCCGGCTGGGGTGGCGGAGCTTGCGCAGCGCCTTCGCCTCGATCTGGCGGATCCGTTCGCGGGTGACGTTGAACTCCTTGCCCACCTCCTCGAGCGTCCGGCTCTTGCCGTCCTCCAGCCCGAACCGGAGGGAGAGCACCTTCGCCTCCCTGGGGGTCAGGGTCTTGAGGACGTTGTTCAGCTGTTCCCGCAGCAGGGTATGGGAGGCGGCGTCCACCGGCGAAGGGGCGTCGTCGTCCGGGATAAAGTCGCCCAGATGGCTGTCCTCCTCCTCGCCGATCGGGGTCTCCAGCGAGACCGGTTCCTGGCTGACCCGCAAAATCTCCCGCACCTTATCCACCGGCATATCCAGCTCGTCGGCGATCTCCTCGGCGCTCGGCTCATGGCCGTTGGTGTGCAGAAGCTGGCTGGACACCTTCTTGACCCGGTTGATCGTCTCGACCATATGGACCGGGATGCGGATGGTCCTGGCCTGGTCGGCGATGGCGCGGGTGATGGCCTGGCGGATCCACCAGGTGGCGTAGGTCGAGAACTTGAACCCCTTGGTGTGGTCGAACTTCTCGACCGCCTTGATCAGCCCCAGGTTCCCCTCCTGGATCAGGTCGAGAAACTGCATCCCCCGCCCGACGTACCGTTTGGCGATGGATACGACCAGCCGGAGGTTTGCCTCGCTTAACCGCTTGCGGGCGTCGGACGCGACCTTCGGGTCGTCGCTCGCCATCTTTTCCGCCAGCTCGTTTTCCTCGTCGGCGGACAAAAGCGGCACCCGGCCGATCTCCTTCAGATAGACCTTGACCGGGTCGTCGATGTTGATGCCGTCGGCCGAATAGCTGGCGCCGTCGTCCTCGATGGTGGAGGCGTCGTCAAACCCGAGGTCGATATTCCCGTCGACATTCAGGTCGTCCAGGATCTCGATGTTGCTGCTTTCCAGGGAATCGTAGAACTTATCCAGCTGTTCGGCGTCAAAGTCCATCTCCTCCAGCGCGTCGGTGATCTCCTTGGCGGTCAGTTTCCCCTTCCGCTTGCCCTCTTCCATCAATTCGGTCACAACAGATTTTTTCTCAGCCATCTTATTCTCTCCTTCTCGGTATGTCAGCGCCCGGCGGGCGGCTTTACCTGTTTTTCCCGCCGGATGCGTTCGGCGAGGGCTCTGTAATCGTCGCCGCTCAGTTCCCCGGCGGCGGCGACCTCTTTTTTCCTTGCCTCGTCCCGCAGGCGGCGGATATAATCGTCCAGCGCCTCCGGGCTGATGCTGAAGTATCCTTCCGACACCCGGGCGAGGACGCCGGAAAGCCGGTTCATCTGCTCCAGCGAAAGCACCCCCGAAAGCTCGGTCATCGTGCACTCGCCGGTCTTCTGCTTTTCCGCCAGCGTCTCAAAGACCGCCCGCTGCCCGGCGTCCGGGAAGAGGGCGGGGTCGACCGCGGAGACGATCTTCTCCCGCCAGTCGGGGTGGTAGTACAGGCAGCCCAGTATCCCGTCCCCGGCCGATTCCCCCGGCCGCAGCGGCCTGCCGCCCATCCGGCCCATCTCCAGGTCGAGGGAGGCCTTCTTTTCCGCCCGCTTGAACGCCCGCCTGGCGGCGCCGTTGACGCTCTCCCGGACGGCCTCCGGCAGGACGCCGGTCTCCTCCGCCAGCCGCCCGGCGTAGACCTCCCGCTCGACCCGGCTGGGCAGCCCGGCGAGAAAGACGGCAGCCTCCTGCAGGTACCCCGCCTTCCCGGCGGCGTCCCCGAGGTCGTACTTTTCCCGGATCGCCTTCAGCCCGTACTCGGTCGCGCCCCGCGCGCTGTCGAGCAGCAGTTTAAACCGGTCCCGCCCGAACTTTTTGATAAACTCGTCGGGATCCTTGGCCCCCTTCATATCCAGCACCCGGGTCTTGACCCCGGCATCGTCCAGCAGCCCCACCGCCCGGCTGGTGGCGGTGCGCCCCGGCCCGTCGGAATCGTAGGCGATGACCACCTCTTTGCAGTAGGTGCCCATCAGCCGGGCCTGCTCGGGCGTCAGGGCGGTGCCCAGCGTCGCGACGGCGTTTTCAAACCCCGCCTGGTGCATCGCGATGACGTCCATATACCCCTCGGCCAGGATCAGCGTCCCCTCCGCCTTATTTTTGGCGAAGTTGAGCGAAAAAAGGTTGCGGCTCTTTTTAAAGACGGGGGTATCGGGGGAGTTGAGGTATTTGGGCTTGCTGTCGTCCATCACCCGCCCGCCGAACCCGATGACGTTTTTCCGCAGGTCGATGATCGGGAAGATCACCCGGTTGCGGAAGGTGTCGTAGACGCTTTTGCCGTCCCGCCCGCGGGAGACGACCGACGCCGCCAGCATCTGCTCGTCCGAATACCCTTTCCCGCGGAGGTAGGCGCGGAGGTTGTCCCACCCCTGCGGCGCGAAGCCGAGGCCGTATTTGGTGACGGTGGCGGGGCTGAGCTGCCGCTCGCCCAGCAGGTACCGCCGCCCCGCCTCCCCGGCCGGGGATTTTAAGATATTGTGGAAATAACGGGCGGCGGCGCGGTTGATCTCGTAGATCATCGGCTTGACCCGCAGCCCCGGGTCTTCCCGCTCCTCCTCCGGGAAGGGGATGCCGGCCCGCTCGGCCAAAAATTTCAGCGCCTCGATATACCCCAGGTTCTCGATCCGCATGATAAAGCTGATCACGTCCCCGCCCGCCCCGCAGCCGAAGCAGTAAAAGGACTGGTTTTCGTGGTAGACGTGGAAGGACGGGGTCTTTTCCGAGTGGAAGGGGCAAAGCCCCTTGCTGGTCCGCCCCGACCGCCGCAGCTGGACATATGAGGACACGACCTGCCCGATATCGCAGCTCATCTTCAGTTCATCCAGGAAACTTTGCGGTATAGCCATATTCCCCCTCCTTTCCGTTTGCTGCGCCCATATTCATTATAGACAAAAAAGCGGGGAAAATCCTCTTTGGTATACCAGGATATCAAATGAAATTTGCGGCGCCGCCTTTCGGGCGTATCGGAAAATGCAATTACGCCCTACTCCATCTCGCAGAACCGTTCTTCCAATACGGCCGGCTCCGCCTGCCCGGCGCTCATCTCCCGGATCTCGGCGGCAAACCGCTCCGCCCGGTCGGCGCGGATCAGCAGCTTCAGCGTCACCGCGTCGGCAAACGCCTCGTCCAGCGTCCGGATATGATACTGCGGCAGGATGTAGGACACCTTGCCATACAGCCCGTAGCCGACCGTCAGCGAAAGCACCCTGCACCGGGACATGACCGCCTTGCCGGCCGCCGCAAACGCCAGCCGGGCCGCCTTGCCGTAAGCCCGGGTCAGGCCCCCGGCGCCCAGCAGCGTCCCGCCGAAATACCGGGTCACGACGCAGCAGACCCCGACGGTCCCTTCCTTTTCCAGCATATCCAGCACCGGCGCGCCGCCGGTCCCCTGGGGTTCCCCGTCGTCGGAACAGCGCTTATGGATGCCGTCCAAAAGGATATAGGCGTAGACGTGGTGGCCGGCCCCCGGGTGCTTTGCTTTGACCTCCGCCCGGAAGGCCTCCGCCTCCGCTTCGTCCCGCACCGGTTTCACCGCCCCGATAAACCGGGACTTTTTTTCCTCATATTCCCCTTCGCCGTACCCGCGCACGGTCAGATAGCTTTCCGGCATAGGTCCTCCTTCCCGGGACGAGAAAAGGCGGTGCACGGAAGCTCTCGCCCCGGCGCACCGCCGCTCTTGAACCGATTTATTTTTTCAGGCCAAAACGCTTGTTGAACCGTTCGACACGCCCGCCGGTATCAACCATCTTCTGCTTGCCGGTATAGTACGGATGGCACTTGGAGCAAACTTCGACGTTGATGTTGTCCTTGGTCGAGCGGGTCTCCCAGGTCGCGCCGCAGGAGCAGCGGATGACCGTCTTGTTGTATGCGGGATGGATACCCTCTTTCATCTTGTTACACCTCTTTCAATAATACGCTCATACGTATATTCTTACAGCAAAATATGATACCACATCTGCGGGGAAAATGCAACCCCCTGCCGAAAAAAAAATCCTGCGCCCATCCGGTGAATTTTATGCGTCCTGCCGGTAAAAATAAAGGGGTACTGCAAAAAGGGGGGATCGGATGGAGGCGGAAAGACGGCGCGGGCTTGCGCTTTTCTACTGGGGCGGGGTGCTCTACGGCCTGGTCGAGATCATCTGGCGGGGGGAGACCCACTGGACGATGCTGCTGACCGGCGGGGCCTGCTTCTGGCTGCTCGACCGGCTGGACGGGGTATCGGGGCGCGACCCGCTCGCCCTGCGCTGCTGCAAGGGCGCGCTCCTCATCACGGCGGCGGAACTGGCGGCCGGGCTTTTCTTCAACCGCCTTCTGCGGCTGGACGTCTGGGACTACTCCGGGCGGCCCTTCAACCTGCTGGGGCAGGTCTGCCCCCTTTACACCCTTTACTGGTACTTCCTCTGCTACCCGGCCTTCGGGATCCTGCGGCTGACGCGGCCGGGAACGGGCAAAAGCACCAAAAATCCGCCGCAAAAAGGGATTGCAAACGGGCGGCAAACCGTGTATAATAGGGATAAAAAATCTGTCAAGACATCTTGAGTGCGGATGGACCCCCGCCGGCGCAGGGCGCGGGGCGGAGTATTCGGACGCGCTCTGCCCGGGGGCCCTCTCCCGGCAAAAAGGAGAATGCATAATGGATTGGAGCAACAACCGCAACCTGACGATGCTGGTCGACTTTTACGAGCTGACGATGGGCAACGGCTATATGAAAGAAGGCATCGCCGAAAAAAGGGCCGTTTTCGATATGTTCTTCCGCAAGGTCCCGGACGGGGCCGGGTTTGCGATCTGCGCCGGGCTGGAGCAGCTGGTCAATTACCTGGAAAACCTCCGCTTCTCGGCCGGGGACATCGACTACCTCCGCAGCAAGAACCTCTTCAGCGGCGAATTTTTGGACTACCTGCGCCATTTCAAGTTCTCCTGCAACGTCTGGGCGATGAAGGAAGGCACCCCGATCTTCCCGAACGAGCCGGTCGTCATCGTCGAAGGCCCGGTCATCCAGGCCCAGCTGGTCGAGACGATGGTGCTCCTTTCGATCAACTTCCAGTCGCTGGTCACCACCAAGGCAAACCGCATCTGCCGCGCCGCCCAGGGCCGCCCGGTCATGGAGTTCGGCTCCCGCCGGGCCCAGAGCTATGACGCGGCGGTACTGGGCGCCCGCGCCGCTTACATCGGCGGCTGCTCCGGCACCGCCTGCGCGATCTCCGACCGGGAGTACCAGATCCCGGCGCTGGGCACCATCGCCCACAGCTGGGTGCAGATGTTCCCCACCGAGTACGACGCCTTCAAGGCCTACGCCGAGACCTACCCGGACGCCTGCACGCTGCTGGTCGACACCTATAACGTCCTGAGATCCGGCATCCCGAACGCGATCAAAGTCTTCGACGAGGTGCTGGCCCCGATGGGCTACCGCCCCAAAGGCGTCCGCATCGACTCGGGCGACATCGCCTACCTTTCCAAAAAGGCCCGCAGGATGCTGGACGCCGCCGGCTACCCCGACTGCACCATCGTCGCCTCCAACTCGCTGGACGAGTACCTGATCCGCGACCTGCTGCTCCAGGGGGCCAAGGTCGACTCCTTCGGCGTCGGGGAAAACCTCATCACCTCCAAATCCGACCCGGTCTTCGGCGGGGTGTACAAGCTGGTGGCGGTCGAGGGGCCGGACGGGAAGATGGAGCCCCGCATCAAGCTGTCCGAGACGGCCGAAAAGATCACCACCCCCAACAAGAAGATGGTCTACCGCCTCTATAAGAAAAACGACCATGAAGCGGTCGCCGACTACATCGCGATGTTCGACGAGGAGGTCCCCGCCGAAGGCCCGATCACCCTTTTCGACCCGGTCAACACCTGGAAGTCGAAAACCTTTGACGACGTCGAGCTCAAACCGATGCTCGTCCAGGTCTTCCAGGACGGCAAACGGGTCTACGACCTCCCCGACATCGAGGAGATCAAGTCCTACTGCCGCGACCAGGTCGACCACCTCTGGGAGGAGGTCAAGCGGTTTGAGAACCCCCACCGCTATTACGTCGACCTGTCGGAAAAGCTCTGGCACTCCAAGCGGGAGCTGCTGAAGGCGTTCCAGGGATAAGAAAACCGCCCCGG
>CALXKG010000223.1 GCA_944388825.1 uncultured Clostridia bacterium
GGAAGATGTCGGCGCCGTACTGGCTTACGATCTCGTCCGGCGAGATGGAGTTGCCAAGGGATTTGTGCATCGCCTTGCCCTCGCCGTCGACGACCCAGCCGTGGGTGCAGACCGCTTTATAGGGGGCCGGCAGGCCGCAGGCGACAGCGGTCAAGAGCGACGACTGGAACCAGCCGCGGTACTGGTCGGCGCCTTCCAGGTAGAGGTCGGCCGGCCAGGAAAGGCCGGGGCGCTGCTTTAAGACGCTGAAATGGGTCGTGCCGGAGTCAAACCAGACGTCCAGAATATCCTGTTCCTGCTTAAACGTTTTGCCGCCGCATTCCGGGCAGGCAAACCCTTCCGGCAGGAAGTAATCGGGGGTGTGGAGGTACCAGGAATCGGAACCTTCCTTCGCGAACATCCGGGCGATCGCCTCGATCGACTCGTGGTTCATCACCGGCTTGCCGCAGCCCGCACAGTAGAGGACGGGGATCGGGACGCCCCACCGCCGCTGGCGGGAGATGCACCAGTCGTTCCGGTCGCGGACCATCGAGGTGATCCGGTCGCGGCCCCACTGGGGGATCCACTCGACGTCGTTGATGGCTTTGACCGCGTCCTCCTTGATCGAGTCGACCGAGCAGAACCACTGTTCGGTCGCCCGGAACATGACCGGCTCCTTGCAGCGCCAGCAGTGGGGGTACTGGTGGGTGATCTCCTCGGTGGCGAAGATGGCCCCGCAGGCCTTCAGGTCTTCGAGGATCGGGCCGTTGGACGCAGCCGTCTTCATCCCGGCGTATTTCCCGGTCTCGGCGGTCTGGCGGCCTTCGGCGTCGACCGGGACGATCAGCGGGATCTCCGGGTACTTCTGGCAGACGGTAAAGTCGTCCGCGCCGAAGCCGGGGGCGGTGTGGACGCAGCCGGTGCCGCTGTCCAGCGTGACATGGTCGCCGACGATGACCAGCGACACCCGGTCGTAGAGGGGATGGCGGGTCTTCATATACTCGCAGTCGGCGCCTTTGAACCGCCCGACCGTCTCATAGTCCGCGATGCCGGCCGTCTTCATGACGGTGGGGACCAGCTCCTCCGCCATCACATAGTATTCATCCCCCACATGGACAAGGGTATAGTCAAATTCGGGGTTTAAGGAGATCGCGAGGTTGCCGGGGATGGTCCAGGTGGTCGTCGTCCAGATGACGAAATAGACTTTCGAAAGGTCCAGCCCCATGCCGGTGAACAGGCCCTTGTCGTCGGTGACATGGAACTTGACATAGATCGAGGTGCAGGGGTCCTCCTGATACTCGATCTCAGCCTCGGCCAGCGCGGTGCCGCACTCGGCGCACCAGTAGACCGGCTTCATCCCGCGGTAGATCATCCCTTTTTCGGCCATCTTGCCGAAGACCCGCACCTGCTCCGCCTCAAATTCCGGCTTTAAGGTGATATAGGGGTCCTTAAAATCGCCGGTGACGCCAAGGCGCATGAACTGCTCCTTCTGGCTCTCGACATAGCCCATCGCAAATTCCCGGCAGATTTCTCTGAGCTTCGGGACCGGCACGCCGTTTTTGTCGACGCCGATCTTTTTAAGCGCCTTCAGCTCGGTCGGCAGCCCGTGGGTGTCCCACCCGGGGACATAGGGGGACTGGAAGCCGGACATATTCTTGTATTTGACGATGATGTCCTTGAGCACCTTGTTGAGCGCCGTCCCCATATGGATATCGCCGTTGGCGTAGGGGGGGCCGTCATGCAGGATATACTGCGGCTTGCCGGCATTACGCTTCAGCATATTCTCATAGAGGTCGACCGCGTTCCAGTGTTTGATGAAGCCGGGCTCCTTTTTGGGGAGGTTGCCCCGCATCTCAAAACTGGTCTCGGGCAGGTTCAGGGTCTTGTTAAAGTCCATTTGTGATCTATCCTTTCACCTTCGGATTGTGTACAAAAGGGGATGGCGGCGGTTTGCCTTCAGGCGTGTCCGGTCATTTTTCGGCAGCGCGGCAAAAGGGGCCGCCTTATTTCAAATCCACTTCCCCGAATTTCTCCGCAAAAGCGTCGGAAGCAGGGGCGTCCGGCGCGGGTTCGGCCGCTTTTTCCTCTTTCGCCGGAAGGGCGGTCTTCGCCTGTTCGGGGAGGTTGGTAATCAGGTTTAAGTGTTCCCGGTAGAGGGAGATCAGCTTGTTTTTAAAGTTGGAGACTTCCTTCTGCAGCTGGGCAAGGTTCGCCCGCTCCCGTTCGACCTGGGAGGTGACCGCGTTCACCTTCTGCTCGGCGGTCTTCTGGGCGTCCGCGACCATCTTGTTCGCCCGCTCCTGGGCGTCGGCGACCATCTGGCTGGATTTGGCCTGGGCGTCGGAAATGAGCTGGTTGGCGTAGTCCTGCGCCTCGGTGATGGCGGCGTCGGCCTTGGCTTTCGCCTCGTTTTCGATCGAAGCCTTCATCCGCTGGGCGCCCAGCATCGCCTCTTTGAGGTTGCCCTCGTCCGAACGGTACTCGGTGATCTTGTCGGCCAGGATCTTCATCTTGCTCAAAAGCTCGGCCTTTTCCGCCTTTGCCGCCGCCAGCTTTTTGTCCGCCTCGTCAATATAGCGGTCGACATCCTCCGGGCGGTAACCAAAGGCGGCCTTTTCAAATCGTGCTTCCTTTTCCTTGCTCATCTTATGTCCTTCTTTCCTCTGCTGCGGCGGGGCCGGGGAGATCGCCCCGTCCGCCCATCTTTTACAGGTATTTCTGGAAAACGACCGGTATCCGGCCCTTGCGGGTCGGTTCGCCGGCGCCCGTCAGTTTATATTTCCCCCGGCGGCGGATGACGAGGATATCCCCTTCCCGCAGCCGGCGGCTTACGTCCTTCTCTTCGATATGCCCGACGCTGACCAGCCCTTCGCGTATCAGCGCCGCGGCCTTCTCCCGGCCGGTCCCGGCCAGCATCGCCACCGCCGCGTCCAGGCGCAGGGAGGCAAGCGTCCCCTTTATCTCTTCAAAGCGGTCTTCCCGCTTAACCGGCGCAAAGCCCTTTTCCATCCGGACGCCGGTATTCCCGATCCGGTCAAACTGGGTGAGCAGCGTCTTTTCGATCCGTTCGTCGGCAAAGATGACCGCCTCCCCTTCCCCGGGGATCAGGTCGCCCAGCATCTCGCGCTTTAACTGCGCGCCGAGAAGCGTCCCCATGATCGCCCGGTGTTCCAGCTTATCGGTTTTGCGGGCGCGGGCGGTGACGCCCACGATCGGGAAACAGCTTTCCTCCGGCTCCCAGGGGTCGGGGAAGACGCCCAGCATCACCCGCACCGCCCCTTCGTACCCGCCCCAGAAGCGGATCTGCATCCCGGTCTCTTTTGCGCACTTTTTGGCGAGCGGTTCGGCCAGCGCCTGCTGTTCCTCGCTCAGGAAATCGGAAAACTTAGGGCAGCTCTGCTTGTCGGCGAGGGCAAACAGGTTGCGGACCGACTGGAGAAAATAGCCTGTCTCCTTATCGGAACTGTCCATCAGGGCATATACCCGCTGTTTTGCAGCTCATCCATCAGATCCCCCCGCAGGTCGACGTTGGAGGGGGTGAGCATATAGGTGTTCTTGGCAACCTGCTTGATGTTGCCCTGGTTGGCGTAGGTGACGCCGCTTAAAAAGTCCAGCACCCGGCGGGAAAGGTCGGGGGCGCGGCCCTCGAGGTTTAAGACGACGGTGATCTTTTTGTTGAGCTCGTCGGCGATCGGCTTGCAGTCCTCAAACCGGTCGGGCTGCACCAGCATCACCTGCAGCTGGGCGGACGTCTGGATGTTGACCACCCGCCCGGTGCGGGGGGTATAGCCGCCGCTGCGGGAGCCGGAGTAAGAGGAAGAGTAGTTCGAACCGTTGGAAAAGCTGGAAAAATCGGTGGTCTGGGCGGAAGCGGAGGAAGAAGCGCCGCTCTCCTCCTCGGTGTACCCGTCGTCCATCTGCTCGTCGTACTCGTTGTTGTCGCTGTAGATAAAATTCTTGATTTTATCGAAAAGTCCCATTGCTTTTAAGCCGCCTTTCTACGTTTGGCCGGTGGCCCGGCCGTTAGCCCATCTGCCTGTCCCGGCTGCCGAACAGCCCCCGCCCGATCCGGACGATGGTCGCGCCGCAGCGGACCGCCTCTTCAAAATCCCCGGTCATCCCCATCGAAAGGGTATCCGCCTGGGGGTATGCCTCCTGAAGCGCGCGGTAAAGCGCCTCCATCCGGCGGAAATACCGGCCGTCATGCGCCGCCGACGCGGCGGCCGGCTGCACAGTCATCAGCCCGCGGAGGGTGAGGGAAGGCATCGCGGCTATTTCCCCGGCCGCTTCGAGCACCCCTTCCGGCGAAAACCCGGATTTGCTCTCTTCCATCCCGATGTTCACTTCCAAAAGGCAGTCCATCTGAATGCCCGCCTTTTCCGCGGCCGCCGACAGCGCCCGCGCAAGATGCAGGCTGTCCACCGATTCGACGCAGGACACTGCGTTTATTATATCGCGAATTTTGTTGGTCTGCAAGTGCCCAATAAAGTGAATTTGCGATTTTGGACAACTGTACTGGTTTTTCCGGGCCAGAAGCTCCTGTACCCGGTTTTCTCCCACAAGGCAGGCGCCGGAAGAAAGCGCCGCGTTCACCTTTTCGGTTGGGACGGTCTTGGCTACCGCCATCAGCCGGACCGAACCCGCCGCCCGGCCGCAGGCCGCTTCCAGCTCCCGCAGCCGGTTTAAATACCAGTTTACCCGCTCTTCCACCTCGGGAAAGCGGGGATCAGACGTCTTTCTGATTATAAAGCCCAACCCCTTCCACAATAACGGTGTCGTAAAGTTTCAGGGCCGCGCCCTCCTCCGGCGTCCAGCTGTCGGAAGAGACGACGTATTCGGCCGTTTCATAGATGACGTTTATCCGTCTGAAGTACATCTTATCCACCAGCACCACATATACCCCCGGCACCCCGTCCTCATAGCGGATCGCCGATTTCGGGACCCGGAGCCCCTGGTAGGTGGCCACGATCAGCTCGCAGGCCTGCGCCCGGGAGGTGAGCAGGTAGGAGTCGATCAGATCCCCCTGCAGAATGACCAGGTATTCCCCCGCCTCGGCGTCCCGCCGCAGTTCCTGCACCGTCATGCTGACCGTTTCGGCGCGGTTGGGGAACCGCACCCGAACCGTCCGCCCCTCGGCCAGCGAAAGCGCCTGATCCTCGGTGACGGTAAAGGCGAACTGCCAGACGTGGTCGGTGACTACTTTGACGTGGGAAGCATCGGCCGCGTAGCTCACATAGCCTTTCACCAGCCCGTCCAGGTCGGAGGCGGTCATGCCGGCAAGCGCTTCCGGCGTACAGGTGTCCTCATATCCGTCCACATGGTCGACAAAGTAGCCGGCGACGCCGCTGGTATAGGTGGTGTAGACGGCGTCGTCCCGGGCCTTCAGCGAATCCAGCTCCGACTGGAGGTCGCTGATCTCGCCGGAGTAATCGGTCCCGGCGTCGACGATGATCTGGCGGCGGGCAAAACTTTCGGTCAGGTCGCTGCGCAGGCTTTGGACGGAGGTAAAATCCTCCTCGTCCCGGGCCTGGATCAGCTGGGAGACATAGGAAGCGATCTGGGCGTTTAACGTCTCCGGCAGGACCGCCTCGCTGGTTTTGGCGGCGTCCTGCGCCCGCTGGAGGCTGGCGATGGTATCCTCCAGCGACTGGATCTCCCGCTGTAAGTCGATGGCGCCCTGGTTTTTATAGAGGCGCGCCACCTCCGCCCCGATCGGCACCTTGTCCCCGACCGAGAAATTGCAGGAAAGGACCCCCCGCTGCCCCACCTCGACCGCCTGTTCCTCCCGGAAGAAGACGCCGGTGATGGACAGGGTGTCCTCCACCGTCGTCTCATAGACCGTCTGGTAGCTGTAGCTGCTGCCGGTGTACCGGGTCAGCTGGAATACCACATAGACCAGCAGGAAGACGGCCAGCACCGCCGTGCCGGCCCGCATCAGCCGTGCGCTCAAGGTTACTCCTCTTCCCCGTTTAAGATCGAAATGCTCTTCTGGGGGACGATGGTGGAGATTGCGTGCTTGTAGATCAGTTCCTGCTTCCCGTCGCACTCGAGAATGACGGTATAGTTGTCAAACCCCCTGACCACCCCGCGGAACTGGAAGCCGTTGACCAGGAAGAAGGTCACCGGGATCCGTTCCTTCCGGGCCTGGTTTAAGAAAACATCCTGTAAGTTTAAGCTTTTCATGTTTCAAGTATCCCCTTTCGCCGGGATCCCCGGAAGCGTCCCTTCGGACTGGAGGAGGCTTTCCCCCACTCCGAAAGAAGTTTCCACGCCCTGGCTGAACAAATATTACTTTATTATAGCATACTCCATCCGGAATTACAATCGCAGAAAAATGAATTTGACGGCAAGCGGGCTTTATCCGGATGCAAAGGATCCATATCCGCCGCCGAACCGGAACCGAACCGAAACCGGCCTGCCGGTAGCGTCAATCCGCGCCGCAGCCGGCGCCCCACTCCCGCGCCAGCCGCAGCGCCTCCTCCAGCACCCCGTCCATCCCGGCCTCATCCGGATAGAGCCAGTGGATGTCCGGGTTGCGCTTAAACCAGGTCAGCTGCCGCTTGGCGTACCGGCGGGTGGAGCGCTTCAGGGTCTCGACGCATTCGGAAAGCGGCTTTTCCCCGGCAAAATAAGGAAACAGCTCCTTGCAGCCGATCGCCTGGGCGGCGGTCTTCATCCGGGCGTCGTAGGCGGCCCGCGCTTCGGCGAGCAGCCCCATCTCCAGCATCCGGTCGACCCGCCGGTTTATCCTCTCGTATAAGACCGCCCGGTCGCGGTAGCCCAGCCCGATCCATAGGGGGTCGTAGGGCGTCCCGCCCTCTTTGGACCGGGCGATGTGGACGCTTAAGGGGATGCCGGTCGCGTGGCAGACCTCCAGCGCCCGGATGAGCCGGGGGATGTTGTGGGGATGGACGCCGGAAGCGTAATCCGGGTCGGCCTCATGCAGCATCTGCCAAAGGGCCTCGCCGCCCGCCTTTTCCGCCAGCTTTTGCAGGCCCGCCCGGTAATCCGCGTCCTCTCCGCTATCCGAAAGGCGGATGCCCCGCAGCAGCGTGTCGGCGTACAGCCCTGTCCCGCCGCATAAAACCGGGAGGTTCCCCCGGGAGACAATTCCTTCGACCGCCGCCCCGGCCAGCCGGACATATTCGGCCAGGGAAAAAGGCTTATCCGGGTCCAGAAACCCGATCAGATGGTGGGGGACGCCCTCCATTTCGGCGGGGGTGGGCTTGGCGGTCGCGATATCCATCGTTTTATAGATCTGCATTGAATCGCAGGAAACGACCTCGCCGGACAGGGCCTTCGCCAGCCGGACGGCCAGGCCGGTCTTGCCGGAAGCCGTCGGCCCGACGACGGCGAGGACGGGGATCTTTTCAGGTTTCACGAGGGCTCCTTTCGGGGAAGATTACACGGGCGGGCAACCGCGCGCCGCGATATACTGGTCGATATCATCGACAATATACTGCGAACCGGTTGTGTGCAGCGCTTCGTAACAATCGTAAACATATTCCCATACCTGGTACCGGGTAAACAGGTCGGCCAGTTGATGGCCGGTCAGCTTTTTTGCGTTCTTATACTGCTCGGCACAGTAGATCATAAACGCCCCCTGCCGGCTCATGCGGACGCCTCCTCCGGGATGACAAACCGCCCGGTCTTCCGTTCTTCGTCGAACATCTGAAAAAGGGTCAGGGGACTAAAGTGCCAGAATTTGGTCTCCTCCTGCTCCAAAAGGGCGTAAACTTCCGAACGGTAAAACACCTGGGCGGCTGAAATCTCATCCATCCCGCCCCTTTCCACCGCCAGCTGCACAACCTGGGGCACAATCAGCGTCAAAACCGCTTCAAATTTTGGGTCGGTCATACAAATTCCTCCTCTGGTACCGTGCCGGTAAAATGCAAATACGATAAACCCTTTTCTGTCGCAACCACAAGCTGATTATACAGCTTCTTGATCTTTAATTGTTCCAGCGTCTGCGTTTTAGTCAATAAACCCGCCGTATAAAGGGCAAACGTTCGGTAAACGTCATCATCCGCTACCGGGCCAAAGATAAAATCATAGGATTTACCCCGATAGGCGCCGGCGCGGTTATCCGAGACAAAATCCAGCCAGCTTTCGTCCGGCATATCAAATTGCAAAACTTCACACGCCGAAAAAGCAGCAATTTCATCCAGTTCATAGATACTGACGGTCGGGCGGCCGGCCTTCCGGCGGCGGGCGACTTTCCCCGCAAAGCTGACTGCCTGCGCCCGATTGGTCGTCGTATAAAATCCGTAGCCAAAATCCAGGAAACGGTTCTGCCGGATCAACCGGGGTTTGGAAACGGCCAGGTTACTGCCATGATACAGGATCATAAAGCCCTCCTGTCAAAATAAAAAATGGTCTACTGCACCCTTCCAAACATCTTTTCCAGCTGCCGTCTGGTAAAGCGGATCATCACCGGCCGGCCGTGGGGGCAGTAGCGCACCTCCGGGTCGGACGCGACCCGCCGCACCAGCGCCTCCAGTTCCGCCGGGGTGTTGTGATCGCCGCCCTTGACGGCGCTGCGGCAGGCCATCCGGTGTAGGATCTCGTCCACCGCCGGAAGCCCCGGGCGGGACCGGGACAGCCCCTCCAGCGCGTCTAAAAAGAGCGCCTCCGGCGAGGCGTCCGCCATCACCGCCGGGACCGAACGGAGGATGACGGTATTCCCGCCGAAATCCTCCGCCTCAAACCCCAATTTTAAAAGCGCTTCCCGGTTTTCCAGCGCCCGGCCGTGGTCTTCTCGGGAAAGGCCGACCGTCACCGGCGTCAAAAGCAGCTGGCGGCTTAAGACCTCGCCCTCGGCCTTCAGCCTGTTGTAGCGGATCCGCTCGTGGGCGGCGTGCTTGTCGAGCAATACGAACTCCTCCCCGATCTGGCAGAGGATATAGGTGGAAAAGACCTCGCCGAAGACGGTCACGGCGGGCGGCTCCGGCCGGGATACGGGCGGGGAGGCAGCCGCGGCCGGCCCGGCTGCCGGTTCAACTGCCGGTTCGGCTATTGGTTCAGCTGCCGGTTCGGTCGCCGGTTCGGTCGCCGGTTCCGCTTCCTCCGGCCCGAAATCCTCTTCCACATCCAGCGCCGGGTCGAGGACGGTCCCCACCCGGTAGGCGGTCGGGGAGGCGATCTTCTGCTGCCGGGAAGCGGGCAGGGCCGCTTCCGGGCGGGGCGGCGGGCTTTCCGGCGGTTTTTCCGCGGCCGGGCGGGAAAGCTCGGCAAAATCCTGCGGGTCCGGTTCGACATCCAGGCCCGTTTCCCGGTTTTTCGGCGGCAGCCATTCCTCCCGCAGCTGTACCCTCGCCCCCGGTCTTTCCGGCGGGGGCTCCTTTTTCCCGAATTTCTTCTGGAATTCCGCCGCCGTCATCTCGGTAAAGGCAGGCTTCTTCGGAAGGACCGTCTGTTCACCCCCGGCGCGGCTGTAAAAGGGGGAAGTGACCGGCCGGGCGGCGTCGCGGCCGTCAGAGGCAGGGGCGAGCGCGCCGTCCTTTAACAGGGCCGACTTGGCCGCGAAATAGACGGCGTCAAAGACCGCCTTCTCGCTCTGGAAGCGGACCTCGATCTTCGCCGGATGGACGTTGACGTCCACCAGTTCGCAGGGCATTGTGAGCATCAGGACGCAGGAGGGGAACTTCCCCGTCATCAGCGCCCCCCTGTACCCTTCCTCCAGCGCGACGCCGCAGGTGCGGGTACGGGTATAGCGGCCGTTGACAAAAAAGTGCTGCATCGACCGGTTGGCCCGCGCGGCCGCCGGCCGGCAGATAAACCCGGATACGCCCACCCCGCCGGCGGTATATTCGACCGGCAGCATCCCCTTTGCGAAGTCCCTTCCCAGGACGGTGTAGACCGCCCCCATCAGGTCGCCGTCGCCGGGGGTGCGGTAAGCCTGTTTCCCGTCCCGGATAAAGGAAAAGGAGATCTCCGGATGGGACAGGGCGATCTTGTCGACGATCGACGCGACCGCCCCCGATTCCGTCACATCCTTTTTGAGGAACTTGAGCCGGGCCGGGACGTTGTAAAAGACATCCCGGACGACGACCGTCGTCCCGTCGGGACAGCCGGCATCCGAAATATCTTCCACTTCCGAACCGCTCACCCGGACCAGCGTCCCGGAGACCGCCCCTTTTTCCCGGGTCATCATCTCGACATGGGCGACCGCCGCGATCGACGCCAGCGCTTCCCCCCGGAAGCCGAGGGTGCCGATCGCGTCCAGATCGGCGGCATCCCGCACCTTGCTGGTCGCGTGGCGGAGGAATGCCTGCGGGGCGTCCGCCCGGCTGATGCCGCAGCCGTTGTCGGTCACCCGGAGGTATTTGACGCCGCCGTGCTGGATCTCGACGGTGACGGCGGTAGAGCCCGCGTCGATCGCATTTTCGACCAGCTCTTTGACGATCGAGGCCGGGCGCTCAATGACCTCCCCGGCGGCGATCAGTTCGGCTACCTCCCGGGGGAGAACGTTTATCTTCGGCATCCTGGTTTCCTTTCTATCCGAAATGAAAATGAAGAATGAATGGTATGTTTTACAGCATCAGCTTTTTCAGCTCATACAGGAAGTCCAGCGCGTCCCGCGGCGTCATGCTGTCCAGGTCGGCCTGTTTCAGCTGCCGCAGCGCCTTTTCCTCCTGCTGCTGGGCGAGGGAGACCTGCAGCTCCTCCGGCGGCGCCTCTTCCGCCTTCCCGGCGGCGCGGGCGACCGACGCCTCCGCCTCCAGGCCCTGGAGGATCTCCTTCGCCCGGCGGATCACCTTTGCGGGGACGCCCGCCAGCTTCGCCACCTCGATGCCGAAGGAATCGTCGGTGCCGCCCCGCACGATCCTGCGCAGGAAGATGATGTCGTCCCCCCGCCGCCGGACGGCGATGTTGTAATTGACGACGCCGGGGAACTTTTCCTCCAGCGCGGTCAGCTCGTGGTAGTGGGTCGCGAACAGCGTCTTGCAGCCCAGCTTTTTCTCGGTCAGGATGTACTCGACGACCGCCTGGGCGATGCTCATCCCGTCGAAGGTGGAGGTACCGCGGCCGATCTCGTCCAGCAGCACCAGGCTGCGGGGGGTGGCGTCCTTTAAGATGGAAGCCACCTCGCTCATCTCGACCATAAAGGTCGACTGCCCGGCGGTCAGGTCGTCGGACGCGCCGACCCGCGTGAAGATCCGGTCGCAGACCGAGATCTCGGCCGAATCGGCCGGGACAAAGGATCCCATCTGGGCCAGGATGACGATCAGCGCCACCTGCCGCATATAGGTCGACTTGCCGGCCATATTTGGCCCGGTGATGACCGCCACTTTATTGGCGGAACCGTCCAGCAGGGTGTCGTTCGGGATAAACCCGCCCTCCCCGCTTTCGGCCCCCAGCTGCTCGACGACCGGGTGGCGGCCGCCGGTGATGTGGATCCGGCCGGAAAGGGTGATATCCGGGCGGGTGTAGCGGTTTTGGACCGCCACCTCCGCCAGCGAGCAGAAGACGTCCAGCCCGGCGACGGCGGCGGCCGTCTCCTCGATTTCGGGGAGGGCCTGCTGCACCGACTTCCGGACCGATTCAAACAGTTCCGCCTCCAGCGCCAGCTGCTTTTCGGTCGCATAGAGCATCCGGCTTTCCAGGTCTTTCAGTTCCTCGGTGATATACCGCTCGCCGCCCACCAGCGTCTGTTTGCGGGTCCACTCCTTCGGCACCTGGCTGATAAAGGATTTCGACACCTCAATATAGTAGCCGAACACCCGGTTGTACCCGATTTTCAGCGTCTTGATGCCGGTCTTTTCCTTTTCCCGCTCCTCCATCTGGGAGAGGTAGCTTTTGGCGTTGCGGCGCAGGTCGGAAAGCCCGTCCAGTTCGGCCGAATACCCTTTTCGTATGACCCCGCCGTCCTTCATCGCCGGCGGGCAGTCGGGGTCGATCGCCCGCTCGATCAGTTCCCGGACGTCCGTCAATTCATGCAGCTTCCCGTCCAGCTCCCGCAGCTTCGGGGAATGGAGGGTGCGGGTGACCGCCTTGATCTCCGGCAGGCGGGAAGCGGCGGTCGCGAGGGAAAGCAGATCCCGGGGGCCGACGGTGCCATAGACGACCTTGGTCATCAGCCGCTGGAGGTCGTAGACGCCGGAAAGGCTTTCCGACAGCTCCCCCCGCTGGACGGTCGCCTTCACCAGCTCTTCGACCGCCTCCTGCCGGCGGGTGATGTGGGCGACGTTCAAAAGCGGCTGCTCGAGGTATTTGCGCATCAGCCGCTTACCCATCGCGGTCTTCGTCCGGTCGATGACCCAGAGCAGCGAGCCCTTCTTTTCCCGGCTGCGCATCGTCTCGGTCAGCTCCAGGTTGCGGCGGGCGGTCAGGTCGAGGGAGAGGTACTGTTCGCCGGTGTAGCAGGTCAGGGTGGTGAGCCGTTTGATGCCGCCCATCTGGGTCTCGGTGAGGTAGGCCAGCAGGCTCCCGGCCGCTTTGCGGGCGAGCCCCATCCCTTCCAGCCCCAGTTCGGACAGGCTGGAGGCGTGAAACTGCCGCAGCAGCTGCCCCGCAAACGCCTCGTCCCGGTACTGGTCCTCTTCCCAGCCGTCCCGGACACAGTTCAGCCGCCGCGCGATAAAGTTCGCCACCGACGGCTCGGCAAAGCAGGCGGGGTTGCCGATCAGCTCCCGGGGGGAGAAGCGGGAAAGCTCGTCGATCAGCCTGCGGGCGGGATCGGGGTCGGAAAATTCGGCAAACTGCATCTCGCCGGTCGAAATATCGGCAAAACAGACCCCGACCCCCTTGCCGGTCAGGTAGGCGGAGCCGATATAGTTGTTCTCCCCCTCCGGCAGCATCGCGCTCTCGATGACGGTGCCGGGGGTGGTGATCCGGATGACCTCCCGCTTGACGACCCCTTTGGCCAGGTAAGGGGATTCGACCTGCTCGCAGATCGCGACCTTATATCCCTTGTCCACCAGCCGCTGGATATAGCTGTCGGCCGCCTGATGGGGGATCCCGCACATCGGCGCGCGCTCCGGCAGGCCGCAGTTCTTGCCGGTGAGGGTCAGTTCCAGCTCCCGGGAGACGGTGAGGGCGTCCTCAAAGAACATCTCGTAAAAATCCCCCAGGCGGAAGAGGAGGATATAGCCTTTGTGCTGGTCCTTGATCGTAAAATACTGCCGCATCATCGGCGAGAGCTTGTCCCGGTCGGCGATGAGGCTTTTCCATTCTGCCTCGGTCAGCCTTTCGTCCGACCGGAGGGCTTCGTTTTCTTCCGGCATCCACGCCATCCTTTCTGCTCCATCCTGAAAAAATGGAGGTTTCCATTC
>CALXKG010000224.1 GCA_944388825.1 uncultured Clostridia bacterium
GCCACACCCCAAAGTACCGGACTCTGTACGAACTTCGCAAGGAAACAATCGAACGGGTATTTGCGGATGCCAAAGAGAAACATGGTATGCGCTATACATTTTACCGAGGCCTCGCTCAAGTGACCAACTGGGTGAAGCTTAAATTTGCTGCCATGAATCTCAAAAAGCTGGCAATCCGGAAGTGGAAGGAAAGGGGTTGTTCCTTCTTCTGCTTGCTGTGTGACTTTTCTTTTGCGGGAATGCAAGAAAACGCAAGTTTGGCTTTCGCCTAAACTTGCGTTTTTCGACAAGCTGAGGCGTCCCCGGAAGGACGCCTTTTTTCATTTGGCATTACCCCTGCTGCTTGCCGCCGCGCCGGCCGCCGAAGGAGCCGCGCTTGCCGTCGGTGTTGCGCTTGAGGTCGGAGATCTTCTCGTCGCTGCGGGCCATGAACCGGGAGAGCATATCCTCAAAATCCCGGCTGCCCGACTCGCGGGGCGGGTGGTTCCAATCCCGTTCCCGGCCGCCGCTGCGGGGGATCTTCAGCCCCTCTTTCCGGCCGCCGCCGGGACGGCCCTGCCCTTCGCGGGGCTTGGCCGGGCGCTTTTCCTGCTGCGCGGGGTCGAGCGCCTGCTTGACCGACAGGCTGATCTTCCCGTCGGGGGCGATGTTCAGGATCTTGACCCGGACCGTCTGGCCCTGGGTGAGAAAGTCGGTGATCTCCTTGACAAAGGTGGGGGCGACCTCCGAGATATGGACCATCCCGGTCTTCCCCTCGCCCAGATCGACAAACGCGCCAAACTTGGTGATGCCGGTCACTTTGCCTTCGACAATCTTGTCTTTTTCCAGCTGCATATGTTGTCTAGCTGCCTCCCTTAACGTTTTTACTGATTGCCGGAGGCATTGTAGAATACCTGTTCTTCCGGAAAAATGAGTCCCAGCTTTTCGCGGGCGGTGCGGATGACATAGTCGTAATCCGCGCCCTTTTCGACCTGCTCGCTCAGCTGTTCATTTTCGATCTCCTGGTCGGCGCACTGCTGCTCCAACCCGGCGAGTTTCGCCTGATAAGAAGTAATATCGACCTGCAGCACCATGGATGAAACCGCCAGATAGACGACCAGGGCGGCGATGGAAACGCCAAACAGCCTGCCGATCCTGTTTCTTTTGCCTTTACCCAAAACAGCAGTCCCCCACTATCAGTAATATTTGTCTCCATTATACACAAAACAAATTCCGGTTGCAAGGAAAAATTCCAAAACCCGGTTATTTTACGGGAATTTCGTCCTTTTTCATATTTTTGTCAGGGTTTTTCCGTCTAATTTGATGGATGATCGCAGACCCGGCCCGCCGGATACCGCCCACCGCCCTGCCCAGCAGCCAGTAGACCGCCCGCCCGGCGGTGCAGTAATAGACCACAAACCCCAGCCCTTCGCCCACCAGCAGGAACAGCCGCAGCCGCCCGAAGGCCGCGCGCTGGAAAAAGAGGAAGTTGACCGCGAAAAAGACCGCGAAAAACGCCCCGTCTTCCCAGAAGGCCGCCGCCCTGCCGGCGGGGAAGACCAGCCGCGCCGCCCGGAACAGGTCGTACACCGCCCCCAGCCCGCCGCCGGTCAGGCAGGCGGTGAGGAAGAGCAGCGCCTCCCCGGCGATCATTTCCGCCTCCAGCCGCCCTTGCGGGGCTCGTCGTAAAAGAGGGCGGAGACCTTCCCTTCCAGCAGCAGCTCCCCGCCCTCCTTCGAGAGGTCGAGCATCTTCAGCCCTTCCCCCCGCACCTCCAGCCTGCCGGCCGCCGTACAGACGACCGCCCCGGTCTCGTCGAAGCAGTCGACCGCCTCGACCCCGCTGACCCGCAGCTTTTCCCGCCCCTCCAGCACCAGCCGGTGGGGGCGCAAAGGCTCCTGCCGTTCCATCTTTCGTTCCATCCCGTGCACATCCTTTCATCCGAAGATATGCGCCGGGACGGCCCGTTAGAACGTTCAGCCCAGGATTTTATACATCCCGGCGGCGTTTTCCTTGGTGGCGTACTCGCTGACCGACACCACCTCCACCTTCATCGGCTTGCCGACGCCGATCTCCAGCACGTCCCCGACCTTCACCTCATAGGAGGCGCGGGCGGGCTTGCCGTTTGCCAGGATCCGCCCGGCGTCGCAGGCCTCGTTGGCGACCGTCCGGCGCTTGATGATCCGGCTTACTTTCAGATATTTGTCCAGTCTCATATCCAGTCCCTTTCTTTTGCTGATGTTTCATATAACAATATAAACTTCCCAAGCGTCGAATCGGCGTTCTGAAGACCGGCCTCTCACGGCCGGTCTCATGCGGGTGGGGCGGACGTCTCACGCCGCGTCGGACATGGGATTCTTAAGGGGCTTTGCTCCTTAAGCGGTTTCCAAAGGCAGAGCCTTTGGTCCATCAAAGTGAAACTTTGTCGCTGCCTTAAGGGCAGCGAAACCAACATCAAATTGTTTAGACAACGATATGGCGTCTACAAAGCTGTATTTCATACGGGGAACCGGGAGGGTAAAATGGATGTACAGTTAATTATCACCGGCGACGGGCGAACGGCGCGTCTGCCCTGCGGCAGCGTGACGCTGAAAACCAAACGGATGGCCGCCGCCGGGACAATGGAGGTGTTTACGCCGGATAAGACGGTCCCGCTCCGATGCGGGATGGAGGCGCGGCTCCGGGTGGAGGGCACCGATATCTTCGCCGGGTACCTCTTTACCGTCGGGGCGGAACACGGCGGGCGGACGCTGGTGGCGGCGGACAGTATGCGCTACCTGCTCTGCCGGG
>CALXKG010000225.1 GCA_944388825.1 uncultured Clostridia bacterium
CGGGCCGCCATCGGGACCGCGGAAACGCCCGCGGAACCGATCAGGGGGTTGACCTTGCCCTTGGTGAAGATATACATCAGTTTGCCGAACCAGACGCCGCCGGCGGTGCCCAGCGCGAAGGCGCACAGGCCCATGACCAGGATGCCGAGGGTCTTGGGGGTCAGGAAGTAGTCGTAGGAAGCGGTCGCGCCGACGGTGACGCCGAGGCAGATGGTGATGATGTTCATCATCTCATTCTGGGCGGTCTTGACCAGGCGGTCGACGACGCCGGATTCCTTCATCAGGTTGCCCAGCATCAGCATCCCGACCAGCGGGGCCGCGTCCGGGACCATGAAGGAGACGACGAGGGTGACGACGATCGGGAAGACGATCTTCTCGGTGCGGGAAACCGGGCGCAGGGCGTCCATCCGGACCAGGCGTTCCTTCTTGGTGGTGAAGAGGCGCATGATCGGGGGCTGGATAACCGGCACCAGCGCCATGTAGGAGTACGCCGCGACCGCGATCGAGCCCAGCATATGGGGCGCGAGGGTCTTGGTGACGAGGATGGCGGTCGGGCCGTCGGCGCCGCCGATGATGCCGATGGAAGCGGCTTCCTCAGGGGTAAAGCCGAGCAGCAGCGCGCCGATAAAGGCGACAAAGATACCCAGCTGGGCAGCCGCGCCCAGCAGGAAGGACTTGGGGTTCGCAATCAGCGGGCCGAAGTCGGTCATCGAGCCGATGCCGAGGAAGATGAGCGGCGGGTAGATCCCCAGCTTGACGCCGAGGTAGAGGATGTCGAGCAGGCCGCCCTCCTGCAGCACCTGCCCATAGTCTATGACGCTTCCGTTGTAGAAGTCCATATGGAACATACCGGTGCCGGGGATGTTGGTGAGCAGCATACCGAAGGCGATCGGCAGCAGCAGCAGCGGCTCATACCCCTTCGCGATCGCGAGGTAGGCGAGGATGCAGGCGATCCCGATCATCACCAGCTGCTGCCAGCAGACGTTGGTGAAGCCGGACGCCGCCCAGATCCCCTGAACGCTTTGAAGAAAAACATCTAACATTGTTTCAGGTCCTTTCTATCAGGGTGTTGGGGTTGCGGCATCAGAAAGGTCTGACGTTTTCAGACAGGCCGGCTGCGCCCCAGGCGCTGCGGCCGGTGCGGACCCGTTTGATGCTGCGGACGGCGTAGGTCTTGCCTGCGCCCTCTTCCGAAAGGATGACGGCAAGGGCCGCGGTGATGGCGGCGGCGACTTCCCCGTCGATATCGGAGGTGACCACCGGAGCGGCGGCGGGTTTCGCCGGGGCCGGAGGCGCGGGACGGTGGACGGGCTTCGGCGCGGGCTTTGCCGCCTCTTCCTTATGGCTCAGGCCGCCGAAAATGTTGCGGAAGAGCACCAGGATCAGGATGAGGAGGATCAGCGCGATGAAGACGACGACCAGACCGGTTAGAACGGTTCCAAGTGCGGTTGTCCAATCCATGTATCATATCTCCTTATACATAGTTTTATATAAACCCGCAGCGCTTACCGCCCGGGGATGGCAAAGGGGCGCTTAAGGCAGGGCAAACGGGATAATCCAAACTGCCCCATCCTAAGATAACCCTATTATAACCCATTTTTCACCGGTTGTCTACACTTTTGTCACGGGATATACGCAAAAAATACCCGTGAATTTTGCCGGCATCCGCCTCTTCCCCCAGCGGGACCGCCGTATCTTCTACAGCAAAATGTCGGTCCCAATCCTGCGCCATTTTGTTGTTTGTAAAATGGGGATCATGAGAATCTCTGACAGGCAAACGCCCCCTGCCGGCTGATGCGGCAGGGGGCGTTTGCCCGGTTATCCGACGTATGTTTTTACAGGTTGTTCTCCAGATCCTTCCCGTTGGACGCGATGACCTTCTTATACCAGTAGAAGGACTTCTTCGGGATGCGGCGGAGGTCTTTGAGGTCGAAGTTGCCGCGGTTGACGTAGATAAAGCCGTAGCGCTTGTCAAACCCTTCGTGGGTGGAGATCAGGTCGACCGCCGACCAGGGGCAGTAGCCCATCATCTGCACGCCATCGTCGATCGCCAGCTGCATCTGCTCGATATGCTTCTGGAGGTACTCGATCCGGTAATCGTCCCGGATGGTGCCGTCCTCCTCCAGCTTGTCGTGGGCGCCCAGCCCGTTCTCGGTGATGATGATCGGCAGGCGGTAGCGGGAATAGACCTGGTTTAAGGTGTTGCGGAAGCCAACGGGGTCGATCTCCCAGCCCCATTCGGTCTTTAAAAGGTTGGGGTTCTGGAAAGGCTTGTAGTAGCCCGCTTCCCCTCTCGCCTTCTGCTGGTCGGACGCGCCCTCGGCAACGGCCTCCCCTTCCGGATAGGCTGCAACGGTCGCGGTCGAATAGTAGTTAAACGCGAGGAAGTCCGGATGCCCGGAAGCGAGGATCTCCATATCCCCTTCCTTTATTTCGGGGAGGGCGTCATGGTCGCGGAGGTAGCTCCAGACCTGGTGGTTATAGACGCCGTAGACCGCCATATCCAGATAGAACCAGTTGCGGATGGAGGAGAAGAGGTCGGCGGCGGTGACGTCCTCCGGCTTGCAGGTAGCGGGATAGACGGCCGAGATATTGGGGGCGGGGCCGATCTTGCCGCCGGGGACCATCTCATGGCAGAGGGCCATCGCGCGGGCCTGGGCCAGCATCATGTAGTGGTTCTGCTGGTAAAGCTCTTTCAGGACGTTGTCGACGCCGGTGGGGTCGAAGGTGCCGATGGCGGGGCCGGCCAGGGTGAGCATATTCTGCTCGTTGATGGTCAGCCAGAGTTTCGCCCGGTCGCCGAAGTTTTCAAACATCACCTTCGCAAAATAGACAAAGGCGTCCGCCGTCTCGGGGTTGCCCCAGCCGCCCTTTTTGTCCAGGGCCGCCGGCAGGTCGAAGTGGTACATCGTGATGAGGGGCTGGATGCCGTACTTTAAGCACTCGTCGATGACGTTGTTGTAGTATTCCAGGCCCTTGGGGTTGACGGCGCCGGTCCCTTCCGGGATCAGCCGGGACCAGGAAACCGAAAAGCGGTAGGTCTTGAAGCCCATCTCGGCCATCAGCGCGATGTCCTCTTTATAATGGTGGTACTGGTCGGACGCGACCTTAAAGTCGGGGGTGCCTTCGGGGATCTTCTTGACGTCCTGCACCGAAGGGCCCTTGCCGTCCTCGAGGGAAGCGCCCTCGACCTGGTAGGCGGACGTCGACGCGCCCCAGAGGAAATCTGCCGGGAAAGGTTTGTGAAGTTTTGCCATGCGTTTGTACCTCCTGTCGGATAGGGTGTGGCGGGATATTTTCTGCTTTTATTATACAGGAGATTGACCGGGCGCGCAAGGGGTTTTCATGTTATGAAAAAGCCGCCACGCCCATTACTTTTTCCGCAAAGGGTGTTTACCGGCCTTTGGCGCGGGCTTCTGCGCCGCCTGCGGCTTCCCCTTCGGCAGCTCCGGCAAAGGAATCGGCGTCGCCTCGTAGATCACCCCGGTATAGGCGGGGATGTCGAGGGTGATATAAATCCCCTTTTCATCCCGTTTGGCGGTGCATACGGGCGGCTGGCCGATCGTCGTCCCACCGTAGATATCCTGGTCGGAAGAGATGACCGGGGTAAAGGTAAAGCCGTGGGGGAGGCTGATCCGGTAGCCTTTGACCGGGACGCCGGACAGGTTGAAAACCGCCGCTGTCCGGTCGAGCTTGTCATCCCGCCACATCTCCGCGGGGTCGTCCTCGTCCCACAGGACCTCTTTATGGACAAACCCGCCCCGCAGGAAGGCATAGACCCCCTTTTCCGCCCCGTTTACCTCCAGCCAGAGGAAACAGCGGGGATCGTAATCCCCTTCGCTGAGGCTGCGGTGGGAGAGGTAGACGCGGTTCAAATCCCGGATAAACCGGTAGAAAGCGTCGTGGGAAGGGTATTTGCGGATAAACCAGTCCTGCTCCCGCTTTTCGTCCCATTCCCGCAGCTGCCCCAGCTCATACCCCATGAAGTTCAGCTTTTTCCCCGGATGGGTATACATATAGAGGTAAAGCGCCCGGGCCTGGGGAAACTTCTCTTCCAGGTCCCCCCACATTTTCTGGAGGATGGTCGCCTTGCCGTGGACCACCTCGTCGTGGGAGAGGGGGAGGAGGTATTTATCCGCGTAAAAATACATCATCGAGAAGGTGAGTTTGTGGTACTTTTCCCGCCGCTCGGTGGGGGGCGTGCGGAAAAAGTCGAGGGTATCGTGCATCCACCCCAGGTCCCACTTATAGTCAAACCCCAGCCCGCCCCGGTCGACCGGCCAGGTGACGTGGGGGTACGCGGTCGAGTCCTCGGCGATCAGCACGGCCGACGGGAACCGGTCTTTGAGCCCTTTGTTCATCCGTTTCAGAAACCGGATGGCGGTCTGATTCTCCCCGCGGCCCTCGTCCCCCTGCCAGTAGAGGAGCCGGGAAACCGCGTCGACCCGGATGCCGTCCATATGGTAAACGTCCAGCCAGTAGGCGGCGGCCGAATTTAAAAAGCTCGCGACTTCCCCTCTGGAGTGGTTAAAATTCCGGCTGCCCCATTCGCTGTAGCCGATATCGTCGGAGGGGTATTCATAGAGGTGCCCGCCGTCGTACTTCTCCAGCCCGTACCCGTCCAGCGCGAAGTGCACCGGGACAAAGTCGATGATGACCCCGATGCCGGCGGCGTGGCACCGGTCGATAAACTTTTGCAGCATCCAGGGCTCCCCATACCGGGAGGTCGGCGCGAAAAAGCCGGTGTTCTGGTACCCCCAGGAGGCGTCGGACGGGTGCTCGGACAGGGGCATCAGCTCGATATGGGTATAGCCGTTTTCTTTTAAATAAGGGATCAGGATGTCCGCCAGCTCGTCATACCGGTACCAGTCGGTCTCCCCCTCCCCTTTCTTTTTCCAGGAGCCCAGATGCAGCTCGTAAATGTTGACCGGGCGGTCAAAGGTCAGCGCCCGGCGGAGCAGCCAGTCGACGTCCTGGAACCGGTATCCCCGGATATCCGCGACTCTCGACGCAAACCCCGGCCGCAGCTCCATCGAAAAGCCGTAAGGGTCGCAGTGGGCGCAGTTCCAGCCCTCTTTGGTATATACGATATACTTATAATAGTCGCCCATCTTCGCGCCGTAGTGGATATACTCCCAGATGCCGCCGCCGAGGCTCCCCATCTCCAGCTCCGCCCAGCCGGAGAAATCCCCCTGCAGCGTAACCTTTTCCGCCTCCGGGGCGTAGGTGCGGAAGACGATGCCGCCGTCCCCCGCCGGATGGGCGCCGAAATATTCGTAGGCGTCAAACGCGCGGCCGGTGTAAAAGTCGTGGAGATTCATAGCGGTTCCCCTTTCTGTCATGGACGCTGGATTTGCCCTCATTTTACCCTTATTTTACCCCATCCGCCTGTAAAAAACAATTGACAAAAGGGCTTTTTTGTAAGAGAAACCGTCAAACCGGGGAATTTGTGCCTTCTGCGCATAGGGCCATGGGATGATTTGTATATCTGGGCGAAAATATCCGCCCCCGTTGACAATATGCCGGGAAATCCCGTAGAATAGGGCTTGGATGCGCGCGGGGACAGGGCGTCCGGTCGCGGCGGCTGCCGGCGCCTTGCCCGCCATCAGAAAAAGAAAGAGCAGAAAGGAAAGGTTCAGTATGGAATCCAAAAAGCTGTTTGCCCAGACGCGGCCGGTGAAGCTGTTCTTCATCGCTTCGGTGCCGGGGGCAATCAGTATGCTGGCGTCGGCGCTCTACGGGCTGTTCGACGGGATCTTTGTCGGGCAGTTTTTAGGCTCCACCGCCTTCGCGGCGGTCAACCTGGCGATGCCGTTTGTCATCATCAACTTCGCGCTGGCGGACCTGATCGGCGTCGGGTCATCGGTGCCGATCTCGATCAATCTGGGACAGAAGAAGGAGCGGGAGGCGTCGAACATCTTCACCTGCGCGGTCATCATGATCGTCGGGGCGGGGTTCGTGACCGGGACCGGGATGTTTGCGGCGGCTCCCGGCCTCATCCGGCTGATGGGGGCGGACGGGCAGTTCGCCGAGCTGGCGACCGTCTACCTGCGGGTGTACGCCGTCTTCTCGCCGATCACGACGATCGTCTTCGCGATGGACAACTTCCTGCGGATCTGCGGGTATATCCGGTACAGCATGTTTTTAAACATCCTGATGAGCTGCGTCTGCGCCGGGACGGAATTTATCATGCTGGGCATTTTCGGCTGGAACATCTGGGCGGCGGCGCTGGCCAACGGCATCGGCATGACGATGGCGGCGCTGCTGGCGCTGATCCCCTTCCTGCGGCGGAAGACGGTGCTGCGCTTCCGGCGGCCGCAGTTCCACCTGGCGATGATCCGGCAGATCATCGCCTGCGGGCTGCCCAGCTTTTTAAACAACATCGCCGGGCGGATCACCTCCATCCTCCTAAACGCGATCCTGGTGCGGCTGGGCGGCGAGACGGCGGTCTCGATCTACGGGGCGCTGATGTACATCGACGGGTTTGTCCAGCCGGTCATGTACGGGGCCTGCGACTCGCTCCAGCCGGCGGTCGGGTTTAACTGGGGCGCCGGGAAGTTCTCCCGGGTGCGGGCGCTGGAGCGCTGCTGCTTTATCGCGGCGGCGGTCATCTGCGGGACGGCGGTCGCGGTCATCTCCGCCTTCCCCGAGACCCTCTCCCGCCTGTTCATCACCGGCGGGACGGCGGAAGTCTATGCGGCGGCAGACTTCGCGATGCGGCTGTTCGCGCTGACCTATGTCACCCGGTGGGTGTCGTTTGCGACCCAGAGCTATATGCTGGCGATCGAAAAGCCGATGCAGGCTTCTATCATCTCGGTCTCGACCGCGCTGATCTTCCCGGTCGTCCTGATCGCCTGCCTCTGGCCGCTGGGGCTTACCGGCATCTGGCTCAACTTTGCCGGGACGGCGGCGCTGGCGGCGGCGCTCTCGGTGGTCATCCTTTTAAAGGCAAGGCCGCTTTTAAACCAGCCGGACCAGGAAGAACCGGTGCGGGAGATGGAAGAAATCATGAGCTGAAGCGCCGGATAAACAGATACCGGGCGGGCGGACCGCTGCGGGGCACTCCCCTGCGGCGGCCCGCCCGTTTCTTTTTCTCGAAATATTATGCCATATGTCCTAGCGTTCCGCCGCCCGGCCGCGCTATAATAGGCTCAGAAAACATTAGAACGTGTCAGAAAGCCCCTGTCCCGTCCGGCAAAACCAGGGGCTTTCAAACGCGTTCCGGAAAGGAACCTTTAAATGGAAAACGAACTCTTTGAAAAAACGCCGGTGCCAAAGGCCTACCTGACGATGGCGCTGCCGCTGGTCACCAGCATGATCGTCACGATGGCCTACAACCTCGCGGACACCTTCTTCATCTCCCAGACCGGCGACACCGATATCATCGCGGCGGTCTCCCTCTGCGGCCCGGTCTTTACGATGCTGATGGCCTTCGGGAACATCTTCGGCCAGGGGGGCAGCTCGCTGATCTCCCGCAAGCTGGGGGCGCGGGACCTGGAAGGGGCGAAACGGGTCAGCGCCTTCTGCTTTTACGGCGCGCTGCTGACGGGGGCCTTCCTCGCCGTCCTGATGCTGGCCCTCCAGGGGCCGGCCCTGTCGCTGCTGGGGGCAGACGGCGCGACCAGGCCCCACGCCCTGCCCTATTACGCGACGCTGGCGGCGGGCGCCCCCTTCGTCGTCGGCTCGTTTATCCACTCCAACCTGCTGCGGGCGGAAGGGATGAGCAAGGAGTCGATGATCGGGACGGTCGGCGGCGCAGTCGTCAACATCATCCTCGACCCGATCTTCATCTCCGTCCTCGGGATGGGGGCGTTCGGGGCGGCGGTCGCGACGGTGCTGGGGTACATCTTCTCGGTCGTGTACTTCTTTATCATCGTCATCCGCAAAAGCCGGATTTTGTCTGTCGGCATCCGGAACTGCCGGATCACCCGCCCGGACGCCTTCCAGATCTTCGGCATCGGCATCCCGGCGGCGGTCACCAACCTCTGCTCCAGCGCCTGTATGATCCTGACCAACCAGTACCTGCTGCCCTACGGCAACGACCGGATCGCGGTCATGGGGATCGTCTTAAAGGTCGTGCTGGTCGTCCAGCTGATCATGACCGGTCTGGCATTCGGCGGACAGCCGCTGATCGGCTACTTTTACGGCGCGCAGAACAAGGTGCGGATGAAAGAGCTGGTGCGGTTCAGTTTCCTGTTCCTCGCGGCGGTAGCGGTCGTCCTTTCGGGGGCGATCATGCTGGCGGCCGCCCCGATCCTCTCCCTCTTCCTGACCGACACGGGCCTCATCTCCATCGGGGTCGAGATGCTGCGCTGGCAGGCGGCGACGAGCATCCTGGCAGCCTTTGTCCAGCTGTTCACCATCTATTTCCAGTCGACCGGGCATATGGCGGGGTCGTTTGTCCTCTCCATCAGCCGGCAGGGGGCCGTCTTCATCCTGGCGCTGGTCGCCGGCGCGGCGCTGTTCGGCTACACCGGCATCATCGCCGCCCAGGCGGCGGCGGACGCGGTGAGCTTCCTGATCGGCGCGGCGCTGTTCCGGGCGCAGCTCTGGAAAGAGATCCTGTAACCCGAAAAAATCCCCCCTCCGCATTAAACGGAGGGGGGATTAGCTTGTCGATAAAGTCCTGTAGAAATAGAAAATCGACTTTTCGATACGCACAAATATTAAATCACATTTTTTCCGGCGGCATGTACGGCGGAAAAAATACCTTGATCGGGACAAGTGTCGACTGTAGGGAGGCATGCAGTCCCGATGTTATT